>JAGVHR010000260.1 GCA_020056455.1 Thermodesulfovibrionales bacterium | reverse complement strand
CTGACAACCCTGCCGGTCCTGAGTTCCACCTTTGCAAAATCCTGAATCGTTATCAGGTTAGTCTCCTCTTTCTTCTCTTCAGCAGCAGACGCTGCTTCTGTCTTTATCGGTTCTGTCATCTTCTTTTCCTTTTCAATCCTCGGGAAGAGCTGATCTCCCTTCGAGACATTAATTGCGTATCCGGGGGTCCAGCCCCAGCTGAAAATACCCGGCAAGGCAGCATGGCCTGCAAGGATGCTCTGCCGGACTTCTTCCGGAAGAGATTTAAGCCCTAACTGCGTCCAGATCCTGCAGGAAACGCCCGGCATAAACGGATAGAGGGAGACTGAGATTGTCCGTAACGCATTCCATAGGGTAAATATGATGTCTTTAACCCTTTCAGGCTCTGTTTTGGCCAGCTTCCACGGCTCTGTTTTGGCAATATAATTGTTCGCATTCCTGACAATGCTCCAGATATCTTCGAGAATATGATTGAACTTCAAATGGGTCCAGGATTCGTCCTTATGTATATTTATGATCGCATTCAGGTAGACGCTCAGTTCCTCTTCACCAGGGCCTGTGCTGTTTAAGTCTATGGCCCCGCCCGCAAATTTCTCGGCCATAGTAAGGAACCTGCTAAGAAGATTCCCCAGGTCATTGGCAAGGTCTGTATTGATGCGTTTCACAAGTGCCTGCTCGGAAAAGTCGCCGTCAAGGCCGAACGGCACTTCCCTGAACAGGAAATATCTAAATGCGTCCACGCCATATCTGTCTGCCATTTCACGGGGGTCAACAACATTGCCTACTGATTTTGACATCTTTTTACCCTCAACCGTCCACCAGCCATGGGCAAAGATATTGTCAGGCAGAGGCAGATTTAATGCCATGAGCATTGCAGACCAGTAGACGGCATGGGTCGTCAGGATGTCCTTGCCTACCAGATGATGATTTGCAGGCCACCAGAAATCACCTTCTCTTGCCTTGTCAGCGCCGGGCGCAAGATAGCGCGTCGCAGAGAAATAGTTCACCAGCGCATCAAACCAGACATAAGTCACAAAATTGTCGTCAAACGGCAGCGGTATACCCCAGGAAAGCCGCTGCCTGGGCCTTGATATGCAGAGGTCGCCAAGCGCGTTGTTCCTGAGAAAGCCAAGCACCTCGTTTCTTCTCGTCTCTGGCAGGATGTAGCCTGGGTGTTCATCTATATATTTAATCAGCCTTTCCTGATATTTTGACATCAGGAAAAAATAGTTCTCTTCAGTGATCTGTTCGACCAGCCTGCCGCAGTCAGGACAGTTGCCGCTGACAAGGTCCTTCTCAGTCCAGAAACGTTCGTCAGGAGTGCAATACCAGCCTGCATAGGAGCGCTTCTCTATCTCACCCCTGTCCCAGAGCTGCTGCAGCATACCCTGGACAGTCCTGATGTGATTGGAATCAGTCGTGCGAATAAAGGCGTCATTTGTTATATCAAGCTTTGCCCAGAGTTCTCTGAAATTTTCGCAAAGCAGGTCCGCATGCTCCTTTGGAGTGCGGCCCTTTTCATTGGCCGCCTTTTCCACTTTCTGTCCGTGTTCATCAGTGCCGGTAAGAAAGAAGACCTCATGCCCCAGCATACGGTGACGCCGCGCGAGAATATCCGCGGCAAGCGTCGTATAGGCATGGCCAATATGGGGGATGTCGTTAACATAATATATCGGCGTAGTGATATAAAACCTCTTATTTATCATTGACTGGTCCTCTTCCTGGGTCTCCTTCTTCTTCTTTTGTGCGGATACCCGTGCTTTTCGGTGGTGTCTTTTTGGACCTGCGTCTGCTCTGAGGGACCTTCAGGCATTGCCTTATTGTCCGTTTCATCTGTTTTCTCAATATTGTCAATGGTCGGGGTTGGCGCTTTCAGCGCCAGGTCCGGACTATCTGCTTCCTTATCGGCTGCTTTATCTCTAACTGCTTTCCTCCTGGTCACTGCGAAGGCCTCATCAACAGGTGCCGCCTTCGAACCTTCGGTATATTCATACCCAAGACAACACATAAGCCTGCCGCAGCAGCCCGAGAGTTTCCCGGTATTGAGGGTAAGGTCCTGCTGCTTCGCCATCTTGATCGAAACAGGTTCGAAGGTGGTGAGGAAAGCGCTGCAGCATAGCTCCTTGCCGCATAGTCCGAACCCGCCAACAAGCTTTGCCTTGTCTCTTACGCCGATCTGGCGCATTTCAATGCGCGTTCTGAACTTCGCTGCAAGGTCCTTGACGAGTTCCCTGAAATCAATCCTGCCGTCAGCTGTAAAGTAAAAAACGACTTTTTTCCGGTCAAGGGTCGCCTCCGCACATACCAGCTTCATGGGTAATCCCCTCGCCGACACCCTCTCATAGCAGAAACTTTTTGCCTCCTGCTCGAATCTTTCGTTGTCAGCCTTTTGCCGGAAATCTTCTTCTGTAGCTATACGGATCACCTTTTTCAGTTCTTTCTGCCGCCCGGCTGCAGGATGAGGAAGCTCCACTACCGTACCTATGCTCAGCCCCAGGTCCGACTCAATAACCACCCTTGAACCCATCTTCAGGACTATTTCACTGACTTCAAAATCATATATCCTGCCGCAGCTTTTAAAGCGTATCCCAACGATTTCAGGCATGTCGCAGTAACAGTTCCTTTCTGAGCAGGGACGCGGTGTAATTCCATGTGAGTGACTTGTTCAGGTTAAACAGCAGCATGACCTTAATGAAACTCAGCTCTTTGTATAGTTCTATTATACCCTGTAGCCCGGCAGATTTTCCCAGCCGCGCCAGCTCCGCCTCAAGATCAGCATTAATAAGAAGCGTCTGCCTGCCGGTCATTTTTAATACTGCCAGGTCCCTGATGAATATAAGGGACAGATCAAACCACTTTTCCATCTCCTCCCGCGAGGCCCATCCGTCCTTCTCGTTCCGCATCATCGCCTGCAGCAGATTAACAAACCAGTCGCGGTCCTGCATTATGCCGGAAGCAAGCGAGAGCCCAGGCCTGCCGAGAGTAAGCCTGACGACCTGCTCCAACTCGTTTGCCGGCGTTTTATCTTTAAGTATTGTTCTACAGGATGCAAGCGGAAGTGTCTGAAACATTATACGCGAACAGCGCGAACGTATGGTTGAAGGAAGGCGGTCCGGCCGAGAAGCGATCAGAATTATGAGGCTGTCTTCCGGTGGTTCCTCGAGCGTCTTGAGAAGGGCATTTGCAGCTGACTGGTTCATAGTGTCGGCATCGTCGACAATCACTACCTTTTTCTTCCCTTCAAAAGGACGAAAGGAAAGGGCCTCTTCAATGGCCCGTATCTCTTCTATCCTGATCTGCCGTTCCTCCGGGGTAATAGTAAGCACATCAGGATGTATTGCCGCATTGACCTTCAGACATGATGCGCAGGTATCACAGGCATCAACAGCAACAGCAGAAGACAGCTGGTCCGCATCAGGCATAATACCCTCCGGCAGTTTACGGCCTGCGCTCGTACAATTAACTGCCTTGGCAAAATTAAGGGCTATCGTCCGTTTGCCGATACCGGGCTCTCCGCAAAAAAGATAGGCTCCGGCAAGCCTTCTCCTCCTCAGTATGCCCTGAAGCATACTGATCGCCTTTTCCTGTCCTACGATTTCTCTTAATGCCATATGTAGCTGCCGGACTATCGCTTATTTCAACCGGTCCAGGAAAGCAACGACAATATCTTTTGTCTTTTGGAAGACGCTTTCGATACTATCCGAACAGGAGATGGTCCTGATCCGCCCGGGTTCCTGGTTTGCTATTTCGAGGAACCCTTTCCGCACTTTTTCATGGAATGTGATATCCTCAAGTTCGAGCCGGTCTTTCTTGTTTATCGCCTTATTCCTACGCAGTCCTGTCTCAACATCGATATCCAGCAGTATTGTAAGATCCGGCCTCAGAGAGCCGGTTGCCGCTGCATCAAGGGTGGCGATCACCTGCCTGTCTATGCCTCTGCCGTAGCCCTGATACGCGAGGGTTGAGTCGCTGAACCTGTCGGTAATCACGATCTCACCCCTCCTGAGCGCCGGAGTTATGACCTCATTGATATGCTGGACCCTCGCAGCATTATAAAGAAGCAGTTCCGTCATATGGTCCATGTCCCTGCTGTCAAGAGAAAGTAAAAGCTCCCTGATCTTCAGGCTTATGGGTGTGCCCCCAGGCTCTGCAGTCTGGATGACTATGTGGCCCTGCCCTCTGAGAAATTCTGCAAGAAGCCCGGCATGCGTTGATTTTCCTGTTCCTTCCATGCCTTCAAGGGATATGAAAACGCCCTTCACGCCAGGTCCTCTTTGAGTCTCATAAGCAACTGGAATATTTTTATCGTCTCCTCTTTGGTCCTTGAGCCTGCGCCGCACGATGGGGTCAACAGGATGTTGGATTGAACAAGCTCCCGGGGTATATGCTGCGAAAGTGTATGAACACCCCGTTGAAAGCGCGCCAAAACAGTGTCTGGGGTCTCATTGGCAATAGCATCCGAAGTAGGCACAATGCCCCATGCAAACCAGCCTCCGCTCATAAGAAACCGGCTGCACTCCTCGTGATAGAGGGCAATGGTATCAAGATAGTCACAGGCATCGAAATTCACAATATCCACGCCGCTTCTCATAACAAGCGGCCAGTCGGCGTTGCCGCAGCAATGGATGCCGGCTATCCCGCCTTCAGCCTTTATGGTGGTAATAATCTCCTGAAGCAGTCTCAATGTCTCTTCCGTGCTGACACCAAGATAGCTTGAGCTGCCAAGCGCCGACAGGATCGGTTCGTCGATGAAAATGATTACCTTGTCAGCATGCTGTTTGAGGATATCGAGCTGCCACCTGATTTTGGACTGTAGAAGCATAAGTGAAATTTCGCGGAACTCTTCATCGAAAAATACTGCCTTCCCTGTATGGTCTCTGAGACCAAGGGTGAAGGTAAGCGGGCCGGTCACATGGCCCTTCAGAAAGGGAAACCTCCTCCCCCTGATCATCCTCAGCAGTCCATGCAGACCCGCCGCATAGTCTTCAGAGATAGAGACCCTGCTGTCCGCCGAGCAGCTTTCATAGAAGCGGTCCAGTTCATCAGAGCCATTTTTCTCAACCCATATCAACTGTTTTTCAGCGTCAAGTTTCAGAAACGGCAGGCCTTCAGAGTACTGGGGAATCATAAATTCCTTAAAAGACCTCCCTGGAAGCTGGGGCCAGAATGGTATGTCAAAGGAACTGAGCACAAGTCCGCAACCGTCTTCAACGCTACGGTGTGGAAGACTCCCGATCCCTGTTGTCATGAATGGTTTCAGCATCCATGAATGATACCTTATAAAGTATTGCCGTTTCAAAGTCTTTTCAGTAAAAGGGTATAATAAAAAATGAAACAAATCCTTCTCCTGCTTATTGTCCTGTTGCCGGTGCACGCATCTGCATTTCCGGCTGAAGATGAAATAGCGCTCCTGCAAAAGACAATTGCCCCCTGGTCAACAGGTGAGAGGATTGCCTTCTGGGCAGAGCAGTTTCTTGGTCTTCCCTATGACCCTGATCCTGAAGGAGAATATGTGAGCAGAAACGTGATTGTCACAGATGAAAGAGTTGACTGTATGTACCTGGCCTTCCGGTCTGTTGAGCTTGCCCTGGGGAAAGACCCTGCTGAATCCGAGGCATTGGCCCTTAAGCTGCGCTTTCATGACAGAGGAGTCGTGGACAACGGCAAGGTCGTAAATTATGAAAACAGGTTCAAATATGGGGAGGACATGATTGAAAGCGGCAAATGGGGTCAGGAGATTACATCAGAGCTTGGGGAAACCGTTACAGTCAAGGGCTCCCGGGGCAGGGAAAGAGTAATAATGATCCGGAAACAGGATATCCGAAACATGCCAGGCAGACTCAAAAACGGCGATCTGATTTTTTTCATAAAAACCCCTTCAAAAAGGGTATCTGAAGAGATCGTCGGACACATGGGAATAATCAAGCTCGAAGGGGACGATATCTATCTTATCAATGCTTCCGGACAAAAAAACAGAGGAGGCAGGGTGAAAAAAACCCTCTTTTCAGAGTACAGCAAAGATATGCCGTTTGCCGGCATCAGGGTGGGCCGACTGCAATAAACATTTGCATTCAACTGCCTGACAGCGCCTGATGAATCGGGCCGGCAAAATTATTTGTTCCTCCTCTGATGCTTTGTTTTCCTGAGCAGCTTTTTATGCTTATGCTTGCTCATCTTTTTTTTCCGCCACTTGGCAACGCTTCCCACAGACTCACCTCCTTTTTTTCATTATACGTGATGCCTGACTTGCCACGGCCTTGTATTGTCCGGCCTGGTCAATAAATGCTTCGAGCTGTATTTCTGTTGTAAGAGATTGAGTCCCGTCATAAGGAATGCTCAGGTGCGGGATGTCATATTCATTCCTGACTCCCCGCATAAGGGCATTGACAATCGTGCCCGGCATGCAGCCAAAGGGAAGCACACTGATAATTCCCGAGGCCCCTTTTTGGGCCAGGTCAATGCTTTTTCCGATGCTCAGAATCGTCTCGCCTTCAAACGAAGGATGGACATAGGGACTGGCGTTCCGCAGCAACGCCCTTGTATCAGGCTCATGCAAAGACCTGAGGAACCCGGAAAAAAGTTTTCCCTGACGCTTTTCAATCCTCTTTTGAAAGAACCGCTTAAACAGAAGTGTAATCATACCAGACAGGTCTTTTTTAATCAAGACGTGCCGGATTCCCATGAGATTTATGTAATTGATCCACTCATCCACAGGGGTAAGGCAGGCCTCTCCTCCAAGGGCCTCTATCTTCCTCACAAGGTCTTCATTGGAAAACCTGTTAGACCGAACAAATATCTCGCCGACAATGCCTATAAGCGGCCTTTGTTCCCTGCTTACAGGGATCGCTGAAAAATCCTGCAGCGCTCTTGTCAGGTGAGTTGAAATGACCCCCTGCCTGCTGCGAAGCGCATCGCTGACAACAGCCAGGTATTTTGCATAAACCCGGTCAGTCGCGCCGGGCTCCATTTCATAGGGCCTTGTCTGATGAAGACATTTTTCAAGCAGACTCACAGCAACAACCCCTTCCCAGGCCCGCATAGCATACTGTTTCCCTATCAGGCCAAGATATTTATAAAAATTCTCATCCTGGTTCGGAGAAAAAATGGGCAGATTGTCTATGCCGAGGTCCCGTATCACCATCCTTTGAAAAATATTGTATTGCCCGAATCTGCAGGGACCTGATCCCGAAGGCATGAAAAAAGCTGAGCGGTCAGGATCAAATCCAGGCGCCATGATCTTCCTCAGCATATCACCGGTTGTGACAGCGCATGGGTAACATTCCTTGCCGGACACAAATCGTTTAGCGAGATCAACAGACTGTTTTGAGGACTCAGGAAGCACCTCTGCATCAACCCCGCAATATGAAAAGGCAGCGGCAAGCGCAAAAGCATGATCAGACATGCGAGGTATGAAGATTGTGCGTTTCGCAGACCTGGAAACAGCCTTGTCATCATAGGCCGACCGCTTTTTCTGCCGGCCCTGATGCGACCTGCTGCCGTTTGTCCTGCCCCGGACACTATCGAGAAACGCCTCACACCGGGTGATCGCACCTGCATCTGCACTATGCGCATCAAGTTCGAGATGAAGAAAGGACTTCCCGGTCATCTCCTCTTCAAAAAACTTCATGATAAAAGAGTCCGGTCCGCAGGAGAAATTGCCGATATAGATCGCCTCAAGCACGGGGTCCGATGCGATAATCCTCGCTGCGCTGAGGATTCTCTGCCCTGCCCTCCAGTACATATTGGGCCACGTTTTTCCTATGGCAACATCCTCAAGCGGCAGGAAATCCATCGGAATGGCTATAGTCCCAAGGTCAGCTATTTTTTTGGGGATGTCCAGATTCATCCCTCTGTCAAAAGAGTTGTAGGCCCTGCCTACAATAACAAAGGCCCGCTCCTTTATCCCTGCGAGGACCTCTCTGCCCTTCTTCTTTATAGAATCAATAAATACATCCTGGGCTTTTTCAGCAGCCTTTATTGCAGCGGTCGCCTCTGTAGAAGTAATGCCATAAGGCTTCAGGACCCTAAGCAATTCCTGCCGCAGATTTTTCCCGCCCGTGGTCATTCTGATAACAGGGGTAAGAAAACATACTCCTGAAAAGGCGGTCTGGGCCATATAGGGCATGGTTTGGGTATAAGGACAGGCAAGGCCTTTTTCATCCGGAGCAGCGCTGCTGTTCAAATCCACAAAGCTCG
>JAGVHR010000196.1 GCA_020056455.1 Thermodesulfovibrionales bacterium | reverse complement strand
TCCTGGAAGCAAAATAGTGGGATATGATCTCATCACTGCCTAAAGATGCCATCTCCGTATCCAGTGTCCTGTCCCGCGCCTTTGCCTTGATTTTTTCGAGTTCTTCAGAAACCTCCGCTTTCTCTGTTCTAAGACGGCTGAATATAAAGGACGCAACAACAGAGGTAAGCACCAAAAAAAGGGAAAAAGCCACTTCTGATGTAACATTCTCCCGAGTTATGACAAAGGTCCGCAATTCACTGAAGGGGACCAGAACTGAAAGAGGGACGATGATATTCAGGCTGTAGAATCTTGTCATTGTTATAATAAAGGGGAAGTAGGCAAGTTTCAGCCAGGGGAAACTCGAATTAGCAACTATACCGGCATAAAGGAGAAGGATGGAAAAGAGAAACTCAAGGGCATATTCCCTTCTTTTTGAAAACAGATGCTGAACGCCGCAGAAGATGAAAGTTGCCGCAGCCAAAGCAAACCAGAAGCGGGGGAAACTGACGGCATAATCAAGCAACAGGCCGATCCAGGCAGTGACAAGCAGCGAAACTGCCGCAAACTTCAGCCTGACGCCCGTCCCCTTTTTATCTCCTCTTCCCGGAAGTATTTTTTGTAGACGACTTCCCATTCAGCGCTTCCCTCGACAAGTTTCTTTGATAATGACAGAAGTTTTCGTCTTGCAAGCTCGTCTATTTCCTCGCCGACCCTGAGTTCAGCAACGATCGTACGCTTGATCTCGCGTCTGATCTCGCCCTCCCGGTCTTCATCCAATTCTAAAAGATCAAGGTCATAGAGTTGCCCCAGAAGGACATGACTGAGATGCGAGATCTTGTCTTCGGAAAGCATCATAGGACCAGGTTCCTTTCCTTCACAAGTTTCTGCTTGGTAAGTTCAAAGAGCCTCCGGTAATCCATCCGGCCCCGTTCTATATCCGTCTCATGTTTCTTCAGAAGTTCCCTCACCTCGTCATTCAATCTGTCCTCAACCATGAGTTCTTCAAGAAGGACCGCGTCAGCGCGCTCAATAAGCTTATCAACAGGGATCTTTGGAGTAATCAGTTTCCCTGCGATAAGGTTTTCGATGATCCTTTTCGCCATTATCTGGACCCATGATTTAGGGATTCTCATTATCTCTCAATAAAAGACAATAGTGCAATACTTCTGGCCCGCATGATCGCCTCGCTCAGCGACCTCTGATGCAGGGCGCAGGTCCCTGTCATTCTCCTGGTCAGTATTTTCCCGCGCTCAGTGAGATAGCCCCTCAGCAACTTGATATCTTTGTAATCTATAAACTCCACTTTCTCAGAGCAAAACCTGCAGAACTTTCTTCTCTGAAACCTTCTCTGTGGCACTGCCATGATTTCTCCTTTCTTATCTATCCGTAATTATTGATTTGTTTAAAACGGTTCGAGATCTGTTGTCTCATCGGGCGGAGGAAAATCGTCTGCTGCACCGCCTTCATGCTGACCACTCTCATCTTTCCTACCCAGGAACCGGACTCCCTGCGCCACAATCTCAAACCTCGATTTCTGCTGGCCGTCTGTTTCCCATCTCCGCTCCTGCAGCCGGCCTTCAACAAGGACGGATCTACCTTTTGAAAGGTGCTGGGCCACAGTCTCTCCCTGTTTGCCCCATACCACAACATTGATAAACAGGGTGTCATCCTTCATGGAATCCCCTGATTTATATCTTGTAGTGCTGGCAATCCGGATAGTGCAAACCGGGGTGCCCTGGGGCGTATACCTGAGTTCAGGGTCCTTGGTGAGATTGCCGATGAGAATGGCCTTGTTGAACATTTAAGCCTCTACCTTGGCCTTTTCAGCCTTTTCAGCTCTTTCAGCTTCAGCCGCCTGGGCCGCTTCCAGGGCCTTGACCTGTTTAGATCCGAGTTTGATCACCATATACTTGATAATCGGATCAAAGACCTTATAAAGCTCTTCAAGCTTCTTGATCGAAGGCGCCGGGGTCTTGAAGACAAAAAAGACATAAAACCCCTTCTGCTGTTTCTTGATTTCGTATGCAAGCTTCCTTCTGCCCCAGAGGTCCGCTTTGACAGTCTCTCCGCCGGAATTAGTAACAAGGTCTTTGATCCTGGTAATGGATGCATTGATCTCTTCATCCGGGAGCGACGCATTGAGGATTACAATATTCTCATAGATGTTCATACAAACACCTCCTTGTGGATTTTTCTCCTGAATGGCAGGAGATTAAAGCCCTTTCCCAGGGAAAGAGCAAGGAGCCTTCTTTTATACCACAGTGCTGATTAAGAGGTCAATCATCTTAGCCCCAGTCGAATTTTGTCCTTTTCCTGTTATGAAGGAATTTCTCCGCTGACAGTGCGGCCCTGGCTCCATCCGAAACTGATGTCACGACCTGGCGCACCTCTGTGCAGGTAACGTCTCCCGCAGCAAACACCCCCGGCAGAGGGGTCTCCATCATACTGTTCGTCTCGATACATTCCTCTTCGGTAAGCGGCAAAGCCCCGGACAGAAAGTCAACAATAGGCTTGCTGCCATGGATATAAACAAATACGCCTGCCATGGCAAGCTCACTCTCCTTTTTATCAGTATCGGCAAGCCTGATCTTCTCCACAGTATCTGATCCTTCGATGGATGTAACCATATGACCGCCAAGGACCTTTAGATTCACAGTCTGAAGCGCAGGATGGTCCTCCGACTTCAGCTTCGGAGTCGGTGATATGAGATAAACAGTCTCTGCAAACCTGGCAAGATAGCCTGCCTCCTTAACAGCCTCCTCAGAGTTGCCGATAACACATACAGTCCTGCCCTTGAAAAAAGCAGCGTCACAAACAGCGCAATAGCTGACGCCTCTACCCAGGAATTCAGCCTCTCCCCTGATCGAGGGCTTTCTGCCCATGGAGCCTGTAGCAAGGATGATGCTCCTGCCCTTATAGCCGCCTTCCATCGTAAAAATCTCTTTGATCTCGCCGGACAAATTTACGCCCACAACCTGTGCTTCAACATATTCCGCTCCGAATTTGAAGGCCTGGTCCCTGAAAAGGTCAAGGAGTTCCCTGCCTGAAACCGGGCCCAGAACACCTGGGTAGTTCTCAATGTGGCCGGTATACGCCAAAGCGCCTGCTGTTTTTGACTTATCGATGACAAGGGTTTTCAGCCTGGCCCGTGATGCATATTGCGCCGCAGACAGGCCTGCGGGACCTCCACCGACAATAAGAACATCATATATGATCTCCGTAGTCATAGTCCCTCCTTTGGTCTCTTTTGTGCTTGGATGAACTGCATGATTATTTGCTGACTTTATACACAGACACTATTTAAGCATAGCAGCAGAGCTGTTGTCAGCATTGACCGGGAATTGCCAAGTCTTTATAATATGGCATGCTAAAGACATAAGCTGAGCTGTCCGGCCAGTCTGCAACCACTGCTCAGCAGAAGGAAATCCGGAGGAAAATGCCGCAATATCCTGTATCACCAATGCGCATCACTATTCGATATCTTTTCGCCCTATGCAGTCTTTTCATTATCATGCTTTTCGCCCGGAATGCCTTCCCTGCCCAGGTCACCCTGTCCTGGGACCCTCCAACTACAAATGTTGACGGTTCTCCGCTTACAGACCTTGCAGGATTCGTTGTTTATTACGGCCCTGAATCAGGCGTGTATACCAGATCAATCGATGCCGGCAAAGTCGATAAATATACTGTCAATTTTTTGGATAACGGGACCTATTTTTTTGCTGTTACAGCCTATGACACGATATGGAATGAAAGCGCCTATTCAAACGAAGTCATAAGGACAATATCTGCCCCAACTATTGTTTCCCTGACCCCTTTACTGCCCATAGCTACTGAGCAGGACAAGGCCCTGACCTTTACTGCGGTTTATTCAGATCAGGACGGCCACACTGACCTCAAAACCCTTGACCTGCAGGTCAATAGGGACCATGAGGCGCCAATTAACATATGGGCAACTTACGACAGAAACCTCAACACATTGGCCCTTTATGATGACGCCGGTACGGCGTTTGCCGGCGAATGCTCTCCTGAAGAAACAAAAGTCATTCAGAACTCCCGAGTGAAGCTACTCTGCGCCCAGACAACCGTTTCAGCAGCCGGAAACAGTCTTACCATCAACTGGCGTTTAACCCCGAAGGCTGCGTTTGTCTCTGCTGATCCATACAATCTCTGGCTCAGGGCAATTGACAATTCCAACACCACCTCAACCTGGAAAAATCAGGGCAAATGGACTGTAGTGGCATCAAACATGCCACCTGCTATTGTTTCCCTGGCTCCCTCTATGTCTCTCACCACAGCACAGGGGCAGCCTCAGAGCTTCAAAGCGGTCTACACTGATCCGGATAGCTGCCTGAATCTCAGGTCTCTGGATATGCAGATTAATACAGCAATAGGGGCTCCTAATGGTTTTTGGACCAGATACGACAGAAACCTCAATAGAATCTACCTTTTTGATGACGCCTCTTCCGCAATTGCCGGAGAGTGCACCCCCGGAACAGACGGACTTCTGGAGAACTCTCAAGGGTCGATCAACTGTGCTCAAACCACGGTGACAGGCTCAGGAACGTATCTCACTATAAATTGGCGCATAATCCCGAAAACCGCGTTTGCTTCAGCCTCTCCCAGGAAGATATGGCTCAGGGCGATCGATAATTCCGATGCCTCCACACCATGGGAAAACCAGGGCAACTGGTCAATTACACCTTCAAACACACCGCCTGTTATCAGCTCACTAACGCCCTCAATGCCTGTCACTACAGAGCGCGGACGAGCCCAGACCTTCAAGGCTGTATACACTGATCCTGATGGATATTCAAACCTCAAGTCTCTGGATATTCTGATAAATTCCATCAGCATAACAGCAGGCGCCATATTCGCAAAATATGACCGGGACCTTAACACAATCTACCTCTACAATGACGCAGGTTCAGCAGTTGCCGGCAGTTGCACCCCTGGCGCTGCCGTTACTCTCTCGAACACGCAGGGGTCGATCAACTGTGCTCAGACAGCTGCCATAAAAACAGGGGCTGATATCATCATGAACTGGAGCATCACTTCCCACTCATCGCTCACCAGGAAACTCTGGCTCAGGGCCATAGACTATTCAGGGGTCTCCACAGGGCTGATCAATCAGGGCAACTGGACAACAATTATTGCCAACTCACCTCCTGTTGTCAACTCACTGACTCCTTTTCTGCCGGTTACAACCGAGCAGGGACTACCGCAGACCTTTAGAGCTGTTTATTCTGATGCGAACGGGCATGCGAACCTAAAGGCCCTGGATATCCTGATAAATTCCATCGGTATCACAGCAGGCGGCATATTCGCAAAGTACAATCGGGACCTTAACACAATCTACCTCTACAATGACGCAGGTTCAGCAGTTGCCGGCAGTTGCACGCCTGGCGCTGCCCTTACTCTCTCGAACACGCAGGGGTCGATCAACTGTGCTCAGACAACAGTCATAAAGACAGGAGGGACCAATATCACCATAGCATGGAACATTACACCGTCCTCAAGCTTCACAAAAAAACTCCAGCTCAGGGCCACTGACTATTCAAATGTCTCAACAGGCTGGGTGAATGAGGGCAGCTGGACTGTAAACACCGCAAATACACCTCCTGTTATTGGCTCACTGGTCCCTGTACTGCCGATCACAACAGTGCAGGGGTTCCCGCAGACTTTCACTGCTGTTTACTCTGATCCTGACGGTTACGCCAACCTCAGGAGCCTTGATATCCTGGTAAACAAATACCCAACCACATATGAGGGCATCTTCGCAAAGTACAACAGGGGCCTAAACACGATCTCGCTTTTCAATGATTACGGTTCAGCAGTTGCCGGCAGTTGCAGGCCGGGCGACGCCGTTACTCTGACAAATTTACAGGGGTCAATCTACTGTCCTACTTCCACTGTCGCCGGGTCAGGGGACAATCTTACCATCGTCCTGACCATCATACCGAACACCGCCTTCAGCGAACGGCTAAGACTCATGGCCACTGACAATTCAGGGGCCTCAACAGGGTGGGTGGACCAGGGCAAATGGACTGTAACCAATGCTCTGAGTCCAGCCATTGCTGACGATGGAAGTTTTTCTCTTTTCCGCTACGGAGTCATTAATAATCTGCCTTATGCCTCTTTGAGCGAAGAAATGATTACACCGGAAATTCTGTTTCCTGCTTCGGTTGACAACAATATCAGTCTTTTTACTGATACAGCTGCTGCCTCGTCTGAGATGGCAATATCATTGAGGCGCTCTCTCAGAGCGGACAACTCACAACTTATAGGGATGTACACTATTGCAGAATATCAGATGACGCAGGACAATCCCACGCCGGTATTTTCTGAGATGAATTTTGACGGAAGCGGATCATCTGCCGTCATCCCATACCCCGGAACTTCTGCCGCTTTAGGACAGGTACCGGTTATGTCTTATGACGTGGCTTCCGACGGAGCCGTACATATGGGCAGGCTTGCAGGGCTGACAACACCTGATGGAAACGTAATAGCTCTTGTGCCTGATGCAGAGCTTGCGCCGTCCATCATAATCGGCGTAAGAAACAGCAGCGATCTTGGCCCTGAAACTCTGTTTGGGGAATATAAAGGCGTGTCAGTGACTTATTACGGCTCTTACGGGCAGGCTGAATTTCTCACTGAAAAAGAGGCCTTGACTTTTGACGGTAAGGGCGCCTGTTCTTATGCTTCACAATCCGGAACGTATGAGGTAAGTCAGAATGGAAAGATATCAGTCATGGAAATGAATGGAGTGGTATCGCCGGACGGAAACTTCATGATACTGGCGGACAACGAAAAAAGAAAAAGTTTCGGCCTGAAGCTGTTTATCAGACACAGGCCCTAATGCCTGGCTTTACGGTCACGGAGCAGCCATAGCACAGAAAACAGCAGCAAAACCGACAGGGCAAAAAAGAAGACCCCTCCTCTTCGGTGCGCAATATTGTCTCCGACAAATGAAATATCGACATACATGCCAAGGAGGGACAAAATCAGTATCCTCAGACCATTTCTCAACACGGAAATCGGCACCACCATCAGCAGAAGAACAATGCGTTTCCACGGTTTTTTGAGGAACATATATCCTGAAACAAGGCTTGTTAGAAAAAGCGCCATGCTTGACCGGATGCCGCTGCACTCTTCCGCCACCTCTACAATCATCTCAGGAAAAAATATCAGGTAGCCGTCCCTGCTTACAGGAGTTCCTGTCAGTTTCAGCAGGCTGTATGCGACGTCAGTCGAACCTACTCTAAGCATGGTGATAATATGGTCCATTACCATAGAAGGGACCGG
>JAGVHR010000029.1 GCA_020056455.1 Thermodesulfovibrionales bacterium | reverse complement strand
TCAACACAGTTCAGAACCGCGAAGGGTTCTTTGTAGTGATGAACAGAAATGGAAGCATTGCAATTACGGATTCAAAGGGCAGGGAACGCGAGAAATATACCGTTGTTTACGGGGCGAAACTGCTGGTAGCGGAAGGCAAGAGGGTTGAGCTTGGCCAGAGATTGGTCGAGTGGGACCCGTACTCGACCCCGATCCTTACGGAAGTTGGAGGCAGGATCGCAATGGGAGATATTGCTGAAGGCGTGACTGTCAAGGAAGAAGTTGATGAGACAACAGGGCTTTCCCATAAGGTGATCATTGACTATCCTGTCAATATGAGGCCGAGGATCTCAATCAAAGACGAGCATGGCAAGGCTACGCTCAAGATACCCAGCACGGGCAATCTCGCGCGGTATCTTCTGCCTTCAGGCGCTCATATAGTTGTAGATAAAAGTGATATAGTGTTCCCCGGCGATATTCTTGCAAAGATACCGCGAGAGACGACCAAGACCAAGGACATCACCGGAGGTCTGCCGAGGGTAGCCGAGCTGTTTGAGGCACGGAAGCCGAAGGAGCAGGCAGTTGTCTCTGAGATTGACGGAATTGTCGAATTCAGAAGCGCCCAGAAGGGCAAACGCGTGGTTGTCGTTAAGGGTGGAGAGGTCACCAAGGAGTACGATATCCCAAAAGGCAAGCATGTCAGCGTACATGAGGGTGACTGGGTCAAGGCCGGAGAGGCGCTTATGGACGGGGCTGTGAACCCGCACAGCATTCTCGATATCCTTGGACCGAAAGAACTCCAGAGCTATCTTGTGGATGAGGTGCAGAAGGTCTACCGGCTGCAGGGCGTTTCGATCAATGACAAGCATATTGAGACGATAGTGCGCCAGATGATGAAAAAAGTGCGTGTGGAAGATTCCGGAGACACAAACATCCTCATCGGTGAGCAGATCGACAGGATGCAGTTTCAGGAAGAGAACGCCAGGGTCAAGGCCGAAGGCGGTAAGCCTGCACAGGGCAAGCCCCTGCTTCTTGGCATTACAAAGGCCTCGCTCACCACTGACAGTTTCATCTCTGCTGCGTCCTTCCAGGAGACGACCAGGGTACTTACAGAGGCCGCGATCAACGGCATGGTTGATGAACTCAGGGGTCTCAAGGAGAATGTGATAATGGGCAGGGTCATCCCTGCCGGCACAGGCATGGCATATTACAGGAATACTTTTGTGAAGCGTGAAAATGCCACTGCAGTTCCTGAACCGCCGGTCAGTGCTGAATAGTCCAATATAAATTCCATATCCCCTGTGTGTCAGACTGAAGAAGCCGGCACACAGGTTTTTTTTGTCCGAACCCTCGCGGCGCCTGCTCTGAGCGATTCGAAGGAAGTTTTGAAGCGCAACACAGCATACGAACCTCTTTTATTACGCAGCAGTCAGGATTGACTTTACGGCCGCCGAAGGCTATCTTACTAAAATGAAATATATTCTTTTCGATATTGACGGTACGCTTATTGATTCAGGAGGCGCAGGTGTCCTGGCATTGGGCCTTGCGTTTGAGGAGATCTTTTCTGTCCCCGACGCGTTCAGGACCATAAACATGGCGGGCAAGACTGATCCGCAGATTCTCAGTGAAGGGTTGGCGCTCCATGGTATCAGGGGCGGTAACGGTTTTGTTCCGGAACTTCTTGAAAGTTATTTAAAGCACCTCAGTAACAACATGGACATAAGCAGGGGGCATGTCAAGGCAGGCGTCCGGGAAGCTCTTGACGTTCTGAAAGGAAACGACAGTTTTACTCTCGGCCTTCTCACCGGCAACATTGAGAAAGGGGCCATGATGAAACTTGAGGCCTTTGGACTCGCAGGGTACTTTGATATAGGGGCTTTTGGTGATGACGATGCTGACAGAAACAGGCTTTTGCCAATAGCTGTGGAAAAGCTCAGAGAGATAAAATTCCTTGATATCACCTATAGACATTGTGTTGTTATCGGAGACACTCCGAGGGACGTGGAGTGCTCCAAACCCTATGGCGCGTATTCAGTTGCAGTTGCTACGGGTCCCTATGTTTATGAGGACCTGCTTGAGACAGACGCTGACGTTGTTTTTGAAGACCTTTCGAATACCGCAGAGCTGCTTTCTGTACTGAAAAGACCGCTGACGACCCTGTAACCTCATGTTAAGTAATGGCCGTCTTTAACCTCTCATCAGCTTTTGTCCCAAAGGGCGATCAGCCTGAGGCTATCAGGAAACTCACTGAGGGTCTGCGTAAAGGAAAAAAGGACCAGGTGCTCCTTGGCGTGACCGGCTCAGGCAAGACCTTCACGATTGCAAATGTCATCGCAAAGCTGAATCGTCCTGCGCTTATTATCGCTCATAACAAGACCCTTGCCGCCCAACTTTATGGGGAGTTCAGGGAGCTGTTTCCTGAAAACGCAGTGGAGTTTTTTGTCAGCTACTATGACTATTACCAGCCCGAGGCATATCTGCCTACAACCGACACATACATAGAAAAAGATGCGCTTATCAACGACGATATCGACAGGCTCAGACACTCAGCAACCAGGGCCGTGCTTGAGAGACGCGACGTAATCGTGGTTGCGTCAGTGTCCTGTATCTACGGCATTGGCTCACCCCAGGACTACCAGGACATGCACCTTTCCCTTGAAGAGAACATGCAGACAGAGCGCGACGCGGTGCTGGACCGGCTTGTCGAGATACAGTACAAACGGACAGATTCCGAATTCAAGCGGGGCTCCTTCAGGGTGAGGGGTGACACTGTGGAGATCTATCCGTCCTTTGCTCATGAAAGGGCCATCAGACTCGAATTTTTCGGCGATTCCATTGAGGCCATGTACGAGATAGATCAGCTTACCGGCAACAGGATGAGGAAATTGGATAAAATCTCTCTTTTCCCTAACAGTCATTGGCTGACGCCGAGGGACAGACTCGAAACAGCGCTTAAGGATATCATGCAGGAGATGAAGGAATCCGTGGAAAAGTTCCTCAAGCAGGGGAAGATAACAGAAGCCCGGCGGATAGAGGAAAGGACCCGTTTTGATATGGAGATGCTGAAGGAGTTTAATTATTGCCACGGAATTGAAAACTACTCACGTCATCTGAGCGGAAGGGCTGCCGGCGCGCCTCCATATACGCTTATGCATTATTTTCCCGAAGACTTTCTCCTTGTGGTCGACGAGTCCCATGCGACCATCCCCCAGATACGGGGCATGTACGAGGGAGACCGTTCGAGGAAGCAGACGCTGATCGATTATGGGTTCAGGCTTCCTTCAGCCCTTGACAACAGGCCTCTGAAATTCGACGAGTTCGGGCAAATGGTGGCTCAGGCAATCTATGTATCAGCTACCCCGGCACAATACGAAATCGAGAAAGCAGGCAGTGGAATCGTTGAGCAGATTATCCGGCCTACAGGCCTTATTGACCCAACTCCCACGGTGCGGCCCGTATCGGGTCAGGTGGAGGACCTGTTGGGCGAGATCAGGAAAAGAGCGGACAAGAGCGAGCGTGTGCTTGTTACCACTCTGACAAAGAAGATGGCAGAGGACCTTACTGATTATTATCTCGAACTTGGCATCAGAACAAGGTATCTGCATTCTGATATTGATACTCTCGATCGGGTTGAGATAATCAGGGACCTGAGACTTGGGAAATTCGATGTGCTCGTAGGCGTGAATCTGCTGCGTGAAGGGCTCGATATCCCCGAGGTCTCGCTTGTTGCCATACTCGATGCGGACAAGGAGGGTTTCCTCAGGTCTGAGCGGTCGCTTATACAGACAACAGGAAGGGCGGCAAGAAATGCCAACGGAGAAGTAATCTTCTACGCAGATACCATTACCGGCTCATTGAAGCGGGCGATGGACGAGACGAACCGGAGGCGCGCTATACAGAAGGAGTATAACCGGAACATGGGAATCACGCCGGAGACGATAAAGAGCAGCATAAAGGACATTGCCGGTTCCATCTATGAGGCCGACTACTGGAATGTGCCGCTTGCCGCAGAGGAAGAGGTCCGGTATTCGGTTGATGACGAGACATTGAAGCATCTTGAGGCCGAGATGAAAGAGGCAGCAAAAAATCTTGAGTTCGAGCGCGCAGCTGCGATACGCGACAGGATCAGGGAAATCAAAAAGAGGATGCTGGAACTCGGGATCAAAAAAGGGTAGCGCCATCTTCAGGCTGAATACCTGGGTAGTTACACAAGCCTTATTAACTCCTCCCGGGCTCCTCCTGTTGATGATGGGGTATCAGTGAGCGTCCATGACTTAATGCCGACCACTGCGCCTCCAACAACCGAATAGATGATATATGATAAATTTTCCCAGGCCCTTTCCATATCGAATTCGGAAGGACGCGGCAATGCATTGGGGTGGCTGTGGGCGATTCCCAGCAGTTTAAGGCCGTTTTGCCTCTGTTTCTTTTCCATGAGCAGCATCTCTGCCGGGTTTATTTGATAACGGTCTGATGCCCTTTCATGGTTTATGTTTTCAACCGGTTCGAACACCTGGATGTTTCTCCTGCCGTTTATGTCCGGAATGCCGAACAGGAGACCACAGCCTTCGTGAGGATATGCCCGCTCAAAATGAAATCTGATCTCCCTGGATGTCTTATAACTCAACTGCATTCCATAATGCTTCTCATCCCAGAGCGCCTCTGAAAGATAACGGTCCGAAGAGTCAGGGAAGACGGTCACGATCACGCTGCCCGGATTTTTTTCGGCAAGCCTGCACGCTGCCATATAGTTTGCCCCTGAAGAAATTCCCACATACAAGCCTTGCCCGGCAAGACGGTTAAGTCCGGCATATGCATCACTTGTGCTCACAAAGTCTGTTTGGTCCAGCAAGGAACGTTTTGACTGAAAGATGCCTGTTAATACTGTTTTTCCTACAAGTATGTCCGGTACTGCCTCAACTGCCATGTGCTTGGTCCCCTCGATCCCGTGCATCTCCTCTGCAGGTTCGACGCTGATCGCCCTGATCTTCGGGTTGAGCTTCTTCAGGCCCTGTGCAACCCCGATAGCTGTGCCGCCTGTGCCGGTTGCGCATACAAAATGAGTGACTTCCCCTGAAGTCTGTTTGAATATTTCTTCGGCAGTAGCCGTATGGACCAGGTAATTGGCTGGGTTGTAATACTGATTGGGCCAGAACCAGCGCTCCGGGTTCTCCCCGAACAGGTGAAGCGTTTTTAAAAGAGCTCCATTGGAGCCCGCTGCCGGGTCAGAGAGAATAAACTCAGCGCCTGCTGATTCGAGGATGTCCCTCCGGTCACGGTTTACCTGTGAAGGCATAACGAGTGTTGTGGAGAACCCCAAAAGCCTGCCTATGACTGCGAGACCGATCCCTGTATTGCCGCTTGTTGCTTCAAGTATCCGTTTAGAGGAGTTCAGCGCGCCTGAATTCAGACCTTCGAGAATCATTGCATACGCAGCGCGGTCTTTTACGGATCCTGTCAGGTTACAGTATTCAGCCTTTGCGTATATGCGCGAAGTCAGGCCAGGAGGTGTTATGTCCAGAAGAGGGGTGTTGCCTATCATCTCAAAAATTCTGAGAATATCTTTATTGATCCGGCTCATTTTTGATACTATTTTTCAAAATAAATAGTTTTTGCAGCCTGATGTACCGGGAGTTCTGTCTTAGGTGCCGGATAAAACATAATTTTAACTTCAATGACTGCGCTTTTTGTGCCTTCTGGGAATTCTTTTATAAATCTCTCCTCTGTTGTTTTCCTTGGGGGAAGGGAAAGATCTATTATCTCCTTAATCTCCCAGGCCCCGAGCCTCTGGTATCCGTCCAGGTCCATGCCTATCTCCCAATATTCTCTTTTCCCAATATCCAATACCACGCCTTTGTCGGTTTTTGCGGTCACCTCCATGACCAGCTTTGCAGACCAAAGTCAGCCATCGGGAATTCTGTGGCCCGCGTTATTGGTTAAGCCGATAGTTACTATTGCTGTTGGTATTCCCTTTCCGGGCTGAAGTTTGACTCCTGCGGCCTGAATCTCAAGTCCTATGCCTTCTCTTACCATATCGAGATTGTAAGCGCCCGGGAATGTATGTCCCCGGCCTTTTGATTTCATATGACAGTCCTGGCAGGTAGCTGTTCCGCCTGTGCCCCTATAAGCATCCTGATAGCTTCCGTAGAGGGTGTTGCAGTACAGCGAATCGCCGTCTTTGGGCGTAAATAGCCAGTGGCATTGGCTGCAAAATATGGAGGCTGTTATTGCCGGGGACTTTTCAGTCCCATGGGCCGGCGTTGCCTTGCCCGTCGGCCCGTAGTAGACGTTTTTTTTCGGCTCTCCGCGAAGATTTTTTTCGATTATTGCATGGGTATTATGACAGACGATGCAGTTGACATTGAGAAGCGAAAGTTTCTCCCTTGCTTCTTCTTTCCCGTCAAAGGCTGAGATTACCAGCTCCCCGACCTCTTTAAAGAGGGCCTCAGAGGCGTTTTCCATTGAGGGAGCATGGCAATGAAGGCATCTCATGAGGTTTTCCTTATTCACAGGCTTGTCCCATTTGCCGAGGCCGAAAACCATGAAATTCCTTATGCCGCCGAGCGTATGGATTACAGACTGCGAATGCAAGGATTTTTTCCACTCGTCATATACTTTTTCATGGCAGACCCTGCATGTCCTGTCGTCATACGCTTTTTCAAGTTCATCGACCGTATTGAACTCTGCTGCTACAGCGAATGGAATAAGAAGGGAAATCAATATCAGCATATATCGCATAATAAACGCCTTCCTTTCTTGACGGGTTCGTAAAAAGTCCGTATGCTGCGTTGCGCTTCAAAACTCCCTTCGACTCGCTCAGGGCAGGCTCTTCGACTGTCATGATG
>JAGVHR010000005.1 GCA_020056455.1 Thermodesulfovibrionales bacterium | reverse complement strand
CAATAATTCACTAAAATTATCGAGCTATTTTCAGTCTATTCGTAAGTAGTTGTCTTAATCTTAGCATCTGCTCATTCCTGTGAAATCGCATGAGTTCAGCTGACACAGGCCTGTTTGCTCCTCTCAGTAATGCCCCAAAGTATCCCAGCATTAGAAACGCGCCTCCAATGACATATGGTTTTTTTGCCATCTGGAAAATCCCTCTTAATATTTCCCAAAGCGGATGGCCACCCAGGAAATAGTCCTTTTTCCCGTAGTGGTATCGCGCCGCGAGCACACTACTGCCCGCTGAGCCCATTTTTCTGTGATGTATGAATACTCTGTCAGAAAATGAGTATGTTTTCCAGCCCTTCATACGGGCTGTCGTGACTGCTACCCAGTCAATGCCGCCGCCTTTAATAGGTGTATAGCCTCCAATATCATCAAAGCATTTGCGTCTGAACATCTGACACTGCCCGTTGACGTGCTGAACATTGATATAGCTGTCTCTAAAGGAATGAAGATCTCCCTCTATATAATCGGTCCCTGCAACGCCAAGTTCAGGGTCTCTCTGAAAATTAGCAAGCAGATATTCAAAATAGTCTTTTTCAAAAGAGATGTCTGCATCAAGGTTAGCAACTATGTCGAACTCTACATTTTTCAATCGCTCGTATCCAACATTGAAGCCCTGCACCTTCGCGGCAAAATGTCTTTCCTTACGCTCCGGCAGACGTATAAACTCTATCCATTCTTTGCCCTCTGCGTACTGTTTTACAATATCATCCGTCCTGTCAGTTGAGCCGTCGCTTACAATAACCCACTTCTCGGGCAAAACTGTCTGCGCAATTACCGACTGGATTGTTTTTTCGATATAATCTTCCTCGTTTCGGGCCGGAGTTATCAGAACGTATTTTAGCTCCATATGGTCCTCAGCCACTCCTCAAAAACAACCAGACTAAACAGGAGCTTGTGATTATCATTTTTGCCTGCAGCATGATCATGGTAAAGCCGGCGCGTAGAGTCAGGTTGCAAATATTTGAACATCAGGGAATTGTCATCGAGAAAAAGACCGTCCATTTTACTGTTTACAGATGTGTGAAACCATTCGTCCACCACAGTAACTGCAAACCCACGCTTTTTCCTATTGATAATTTCGGGAGGAAGAAAATCCCTACATACCTGCTTGTGCAGCCACTTCCTCGACCCATGTCTGACCTTAAACCTCGCTGATAGTCTTTGTACATATTCGACCACTTCCCGATCCAGATATGGGACTCTCACCTCTAACCCATGAGCCATTGAAAGCTTGTCAGCGTACATAAGCAGCTCATCCGGAAGAGACGACCGCATTTCCAGAAGTTGGAAGCCGCCAAGCTCATCAGTGTCTTCCATCAAGTCTCCGAGACCGCTCCAGCAATCAAGGATAGCATCACCGGCATCAGCAGGCAACATATCTTTATAGAAAAGTGCATCAATGGCAGCGCCCGGCATAATGGAAAAAATCTGCTGATACCGTTTCATCCTGTCTTTGACGTCCAATGAGTAGACAGCCCTTTTCAGGGCTTCATTTCTTGGAAGAGAATTTATAATACTGTTTATCGGGGTTTTGACCCAGTTGGGCAATTTTCTGAAAGATTCTCCATAATGAACGCCCCAGTGTCGTGTGTAGCCGCCAAAAAGTTCATCGGGACCCTGTCCGACCAATGCAACCTTGACGTCCTGTCTGGCGCGTTCGCAGACAAAGTACATGGGGACAATAGATGACGATGCAATGGGCTCTTCCAAGAAGGAAACAATCCTGGGTAAGGCTGATTCGAATGTTTCCCTGTCAAGCATTATTTGGGCATTCGAGGACGAAAAAATCCGCGCTGTCTCGGCAGCATAGGAGAGTTCATCCTCCTTATAGCTTTTCCCATACCCCACAGTGTACGTTGGCCATGAGTTCCCCTGACGGTTCATTAGGCCAAGCAAAAGTCCGGAGTCCATACCGCCGCTGAGCAGAAGTCCGACAGGGACATCACTAAGGAGATGCCTCTTGACAGCTCTCTTGTAAATCTCCAGCAACTCTTCCTTTGCCTGATCAACCGTAGGCATGGGCGAAAACGGCACAGGTTTATATTTATACCACCGTTTCAGGCGGCTGGTATTATTCTCAAAAATCAACATCGTCCCCGGCGCAAGCTTTCTGATCCCCTTGAAAATCGTAAGCGGCGAAGGGGTATATCTATAACGCAAAAAAAGATTCAGAGCTACAGGGTCGACCTCGGGTTTTTCACGGCTGACTGCGAGGACAGGACGTATTTCAGAGCCAAAATATACGCTGCCGGAGTCAATCTTGTAATAAATGAGCTTTATACCCATCGGATCGCGCGCGAGAATCAATTTTCTTTGCCGTTCGTCCCATATCGCAACGCCGAACATTCCATTAAGATGATTAAACACATCCTCGCCCCATTGCTTATACCCATGAATAATTACTTCAGTATCTGATCTGGTCTGGAAGACATGCCCAAATGACACGAGTTCTTCCCGAAGTTCAGGGTAGTTATATATCTCACCGTTGAAGATAATCCATACAGATTTCTCCTGGTCGGACATGGGCTGGTGACCGCCGGTAAGATCGATGATCGATAGACGCCGGAAGCCAAATCCCAGGGGGCCGGAGATATAAAAGCCTTCGTCGTCAGGACCCCGGTGGACAATCGTATTTGTCATTTTACCGATGACCTCGCGATTTACAGGCCCGCTGTTCTTGAAATTATATTGTCCGCAAATACCGCACATTATATGAACCAAACATCAAATCTCAAATGACAAATGACAATAACCGAAACCATCCTAATCATAAGTTCCAAGTAAATTTCAGATAATTAAACATCAGCTCAAGAAGATTTAGCTGCTATTGAAGACAATATTTTCTTTAACTCAATGGCCTCTGTTAAAAGCCTGTTAATCTCATCCTGGCTTTCGGGACACACCTCATTTAATAACTCAAGCCAGTAACATGTCTCTTTTGCTTCTTTCCTGCTGATCTTTATACGATGGGCAAAATCTTTTTTGCTCAAGGCATCATTTGCCTCACGGTAATTTGCCCCCACCGATCCACTTGAACGGACCAGTTGAGAAATGAGTTCCCTTTCTATTACTTTCTGTGGCAGCTTTTTACAAAGCCTGATTATTTCCTTGGCAAATTCAAGTGTCCTGTCTTCAAGGTCAAAATTGTGTCTACTCATAATTGTTTCTTTATCTGGTGTTTATATTTTGGTTCTTGGTAATTTTTACTATGGGGTTAACGCAATTTGGTTATTGGTTTTCATCTTGGTAATTATTTGATTATTCACTTTGGTTATTGGATATTTATCAATATTGGTTATTGTTTGGAACTTATGATTTGGTTATTGGTATTTTCTCCTCATAAAGCAGGAAGCAAAGACTCCGAAACATCTGCGATTGAGCCCAGCGGTGCATGGGGACATTGTCCCATCCGAGCAGCAGTTTGCGCGATCTGAACGAACCATCGGGCTTGATCCATCTGTCCAACAGGTCGCTCAATACCCGCTGCAGAACTGTTTCTAATCCCATATGGCGACGCCTCAGCAGAACACAGAGGTTTATGCATTCCGCATAGTCATAAAGTTCATGTTTGTAGACAGTGAGGCGAGGGGCTTTAGAAAAGGGTTTCGGCAAACCGTTTTCATCAAATAGATTCTTTACGTAATAATCTATCCCTTTTTCGATTGCCTTCCGGCAGCCCTTATTGCCTGTAATTTGTTCAATTTTTGCCAGGGCCTTCAGCACAAAACAGGTATGGAAATGGTCCACAAAATCGCGCACACTGTCATTCGAATAGAGCCAGGAGCCGTTGGTCTGCTGAAATTGTAACACAAAGTTAATATTGCGCTCGGCAACCTGCAGATATTTATCTTCTGAAAACAGAACAGAAGCCTTGGTCAACAGGCAGGCCCTGTAGGCGCTTGCATTTATGACTCCCCCCTGATCGTCAGGCGTATAGGAACAGGTGCTTGCATCAGCAGACACATCAAAGTCCTTTATATCATGCAGTGCATGTTCAGCTATGGAGCGCAGCGCCCTTAACCACCTGTCATTCTTATCGATCTTATAAACCGCTTCGAAGGCTTCATACGCATAAGGGGTTGTAGTAATCAAAGGTGTTCCCATTGCAATCGTTCCACCCCTTGTTTCCCAGTCAAACGGATACCCCCAGCAGTAACGCTCATAGCCCGGGCACCGTGTTTGCTCCAATACATCGAGAAAATGGACTGCTTTATCATAATACTGCCCTTCTCCGGTAACCTGCGACAAGAAAGCGAAACCCATTGCGTAATGCGCGTCGGCTATAGGGAGACGCTGCGGCTTCCAGAATAACTTACGGGCTGAAGGCACCAATGCCTCACTGAATATCATCGGTGCAACAGCCATTATTCCGAGCAGCGGTTTCTTATAATAAAGCGCCTTTGCTCTGCCGCCTATGGGGCCGGCAAAGTAGCTCTGATGGTCGTAGGATGTCTCGCCAAAGGCAGTGAGCCATTCTATAAAGCAGTCAAGTGTTTTCATCGTCATCTGCGTCGGCAAACCTCCTGTAGCATTGATGTTGTTAATCATATTTATTTAGAACGGGCAAGGCGCATCTGCTTGAAAGCTTCATATGGATAAGAAACCAGCTCACTCAGTTTTAGTTTGCCGCCAGGGAAAAGAAACCATACACTCAAATATCCGAAAACAGTCACAAGAAGAGCGACAGTCAGGAGCGCAATATTGTTTTTGAAAAGAATATATCGCTGAAAAAGGAGTAGCTGAAGCGCCATAATAATACTTGCGAAGACAGGAAGAGATACAGCTTCAAAAAATAATGAGACAGTGATGGGGGTTTCCCTGAAGTTATACCATAATGCAGGCACGAATATAATATAAGAAACAGCAGTATATGCCGTAGCTACCCCTATCGGCCCCCATTTGATTCCAACAATAAAAGAGGCTATCACAAAAATATTACTGATGACACCCCACCTAAAATATCGCTGAGTTTTCCCGCATGTCACCATCACAAAACCACGGGTGTTACTGACAGGCTGAATAAAGGCAGCCAATGCCAGCACTCTGAAAATCGGCGCCGCTTCAATCCACTTTTCACCGAGGAGCAACAGCACAATATTTTCAGAAAAAACGCACAGGAAAATCATCATCGGCATGGATATGAAAGCCACAAGTGAAACAATTTTTCTGTAATAATGTCTGTATTTATCAGGATCGCCCTGCAGAGCGCTGAATGTCGGCTCAGCAACATAACTTACAGGAAACTCTATAAAACTTATCGGTATCATTACAAGCTGAGAAGCCTGCCGGTAAAATCCGAGGGGGACAGCCCCCAGCAATTTTCCGATAAGCACATGGTCCAGGCTTCTCGAAAAAAAGTTAATGATATTAAAACCGGTAACATCTCTTCCAAACCGCAACATTTTCCCGACTCCTGATCCTCCAATGGGCATGCCGGGCAGCCAACGACACGCAAACCACATTCCACAGGCAGTAAAAAACGAGCGCGCAACTTCCTTCCATACCAGCGCCCAGTAACCGAAACCCTGCAAGGCAACGATTATACCGACAACAACACTCAGAAGGTTTGATAATACCTGTATCCATGCTAATCTCGTAAAAAGCATCTGTCTGCGAAGAAGTGCCTGATGCTGAACAGCAAGGCCGCTGAAAAAGAAACTCGAGGACAAAGCAAGCGTAATATGAATCAAACGCTGATCAGCGTAGAACCACGCTATGGGAGCAGATAAAACAGCTACCGACAGCGTAATCAATGCGCCTATCCCAGTATTGATCCAAAATAGTGTACTGACCTGATCGTGATTTACGTCTGCGCGCTGGACCGTGGCAAGGGACAAGCCCAGATCTTTAAACTGCTCGGCAACAACAGTCAGGGCAGTCACCATGCCGATTAATCCAAAATGCTCTGGCATAAGCATTCTGGCAAAGAGAACAGTCGAAACAAGGCGTAAGGAAAACGAGACGCCGGTAGCAAGAGTCGTAATGATCCCTCCGCGAAGTGTTTTGTTTTTTAGATCCTGTTTCAGGTGCTCTGTATCGAACAGATGTTGATATTTTCTCATTATAGGACTATTTCACCATTAATTTCTTATGCTATTCAGGCTGGATTAATCAGTCAGGGACTTATATGCCGCCACCAGATTAATAGCCGCCTTTTCCCAATTGAGCTCTTCTGTTATCCTTTTCAAACCTGCTTTTCCCATCTTCTGCCTTTTATCAGGATCATCAATTAATTGTTTGATTGCTGAGGCAAATCCTGCAATATCCCCGGGGGGGATCATTATTCCTGCCCCATCGGATGAGTATTTTGTCTCTTTCAGATCAAATGCCACAAGGGGTTTGCCTGCGGCCATAAACTCCATAACCTTAATAAACGTTGAGTGCTCATTGGCATCATTGCAGGGAGCCGGCTCAACCCCGATATCGGTCGAGCAAAGGTATTCCCTGATTTTATTCCTGTCATAGACCATCCCTTTGAAATCCACAAAAGCCTCAACCTGTAACTCTGTTGCGAGCTGTCGGGCTGCGTGGAGGGCATCGCCATCACCGACAATGTTACAGATAAAGTTCTTCTCGCCCAACTCATATGCAAGGTGATGGAGGACCTGCAGCAGAACGTCAATGCCATCCTGAGGATTGATACTGCCAAGAAAAAGTAACTTCTTTTTGCCGCTGTTTGACCCGGTACAGACATCCTCATATTCTTTAAAGACACAATCGCCAAGGATCGGGTTATTTCTGACTATGAAAATCTTGTTGGGGTCTGCTGAATGCCTTTCTATTTCTATCTGCCGGTATGACTCATTAGTACTGATTATGATATTGGAGAATTTGCAGGACAGTTTTTCAAAAAAAAGCAATCCCTTATAAACAATATCTTTTTCCCCGGAAACTCTCGTCAGGTACAGTTCCGGCGAAAGATCATGATGATCGAAAACATATTTTTTCCCCAATAACCGGTAAAACGCTCCGATCAGAGAAAGCGTGTCAGGTGGGTTATGCATATGGATTACGTCAAAACCCTGCTTTGCGAGTACATACAGGCTGGCGAGAAATGAGGCTGAGGTAAAGTACACGTACTCGAAAAAATATCCGGTGATGGATTTCATTTTACTGATAAGCCTTGAGATGGTATTTGTATTATTGCCCTTCGTCTTTTCGAACAGCGTAATCTCCGGAATCCGATAGACCTTTATCCCTCCTATCTCTTCATATGCCGGCTGATTTTTCCTCCTGAGGGCGATTACGGTTACTGAATATCCGGCAGTTGCCAGGACAAGCGCCTCTTTCCTTACCCTTGGATCATAAGGGTAACTGTTTTCAACCATCATAAGTATATTTTTGATCGTTTTCATGGCGTTATCGACTCACTATAGTATGATCTTCCTGAAGGCCTCTTTGGAGCTTCCGGTATCTTTACGGAAACATATCACAGGCTCTGCCGCCCAGCGCGGACTAAAGAAAGTGTATACCATCTGCATGGCAGTTCTCATAACCTGAGCCTTTAGCCTCGACCTGGATTTCATGGCCTGAAACTTCGAACTCTCCTGCGGAATAGGCAGGTAGACTGCTTCAGGAACAAAATTTAAGGAGCTGACAAACTCAACAAGTGTTCTGTAGGTAAAATACCTTATGTGCGCATAAAACTCGTACCGGTCAGGTCCGGACAGCGGATCATGGAAAGTCTTTCCAGTAAGCAGGAACGGCAACAGATACGGGAGACCCGAATAGTTCGGCGCAGATATATAAAGATATCCGTCATCATTGAGGATCCGATATATCTCATTCACAAAATGATCAATGTACATCAAATGTTCTATGGTCGCAAGTGCGATAACAGCATCGAAATGGCCGTCAGGAAAAGGAAAGGCAGTTTCGTTGTCATCTATGTCAAATGAAACTGTCTTCAGCCCGCTCTTTTCCATTGAAGACAAGCACTTCGGACAGATATCATTACAGATCAGATCGGCATTGTAGCGTCCCTGAATCCGCCTGCCGACTACGCCCATACCGCCTGCGAGGTCTATAATTCGGCTGTGCTTTCTTTTTTCAAACACAGCAGGGAATATTCTGTGCCTTTCGTGAAAACTGTCGTATTCATCGACACTACTGATCTTCTGAAAACGGTCTTCTTCAAGTTGTATGGCGTCTTTTCTCATGGTTCCTCCAGCCCTGTTTCTCTCACAGAGACTCTTCCTATTTAATGAAACCGATCTTCTGAAAACCCATCTTCACAATATCACCGGTCCTCTTGATGGCAGGCCTCAGATCATGGATGTCTGCAACAGCAAATATGCGACGATTATAATAGGGCCTCAGATATTGAGCCAGGGAATATTTTTCAGTCCGGCAGTATTTGGCGCTGTCGATAATGTCTCTGAATTCATCGATCCAATAAACTCCCTCGTCATAAGCTGTCTGCATAGGAATATGTCCCTCCATCAGGTGCCGGTATTCGATCAGAGGGAAATTGACTCCGCAACTTACAGCAAGAAGAGCCGAGCGGTTATGCCGTCCGTTTACCTCCATAAATTTATAGATCCCGTCCCGTGCGTCTCTCTTGAACTCAGTGCAGGAATAGCCATGGTATCCCAATGCCTTGAGAATCTTTCTCCCGGGCTCAATGATCTCAGGCAGTTTCTTGCTGATAACGACCCTCGGGACACCAAAGGCCGGCGGTGAAAGTCTGATCTTTTCCGCTGTAAATTCCACAAGTGGTTCGCCGTCCCAGAAATAAGAGTTGTAATTTACACCCTGCGAATCATCTCCGGGAATGAATTCCTGAACCATAACTTCAATCCCGGCGTCCGTTGCCTTCCGGTATGCCTCAGCCATCTGATCGAAGTTTTGGACGAGTTCCATCTTTTTCCTGAAAAGTTCAAAATATTTATGGCTCTGGCACGGCTTTACCAGGCATGGGAACTCAACAGTCCTGCTGTACTCTTCCAGGTGATCCAGGGATGCAGGCACAATGGTGCGGGGACAAGGCACGCCAATCTCTTCTGCAAGGGCATAGGTAAACTTTTTATCGATGACCCTCCTGATAATACTTTCGTCGGCAAACGCCGGCACGAAATATTTTGATAAAATATCCTTGTTGCGCGCGACGGAAAAAAGAGTGGGATCATCCGCAGGAATCAGAATACTCCCGGGATACCGTTCGGCACATTGAACAAGAAGCTTGAGATAGGCTTTTTCATCTTCTTCGGGATGGGGAGTGAGGATTTTATCGACAACATATTTTGAAACATATCCCATGTCTTTCTTTTCATAGTAGCATACCACTACAGGTATCCCGCTGGATCCGAGAGCGCGTATAACCCCGAGACCCATAGTGTGGCTGGACAGAACAACTGCCGGTTTCAATCCGTTTGTCATGGCAGCAATAGTCTCAGGCGCTCGGATGAACGCCGCGATATGTGATATTTCATGGATTCCTCCTATCCCCCTGTTTCTTCAGACAGATCACCCATCGATTTGCAAAAATATTCAGAAACGAGAAACACTTAATACGAGACATCCTCTGTATAAACCGGCTTATCCTTATCGACAGGGGGTCCGGCAAGAGCTTTTTGAGCCAGAATGTTATGGGGCCAAACCCGATACCTGCAAGATCAACCTTGCTCAGACAATGAAGGCGGAAAAGACCCGATAACTGACCGAAATAATAGCGACGGTTCACAAATGTGTCATTCAGGTTAAAATCATTTGATGACCGCGCCTCTATTATTTTCACCTTTCGAAAAGGACTCTTATACCGGAGGTACTGTATTGCCCTGACAAAAAAATAGTAAGGATCCAGGAAATTACCGACCCTGAAAATATTCGGCAAGGTTATTATCACGAGTCCTCCGTCCTTTACCACCCTGCTTATTTCACTGACGCCTCTGTGATCGTCGTGGAGATACTGCAAGACACCCACACTAAGAACTGCATCAAACGAACCGTCTTTTGCCGGTATGTTTTCGACATCACCTAAAATACAGTTCGCGGAGTCCGGCAGATACTGACCCACTGTTGACTTCGCCTGCTCCAGCATTGCCTGAGTAATATCCATTCCCGTAACAGAGTGCCCCCTCTCCAGGATTTCTTTCATAATCACACCGGAGCCGCAGCCTACGTCAAGCACAGAGAGCCTCTGTTTTCCGGCATATTGGTTTACAAAGGCAAGCACTGCTTTTTTTCTCTCAATCATCTCAATTGAGAGAAAGGTCTTATTCTCATCAAAAGAATCCGCGTATACTTCTCTCCAGTATTCCGAATCGCTGGAAAACCTCTCTATTATCCTGTTTTTATGAGATACAGCTGTTTCCTTATTCATACTCTGTTTCATATAAAAAAATCCTCTCAGGGAAACTGCCTGACAATTACCGGGCCGACCCTGCGTGCAAGGCTTAAGGGCATCATTTTCCAGCATGCCTCAAATATTTCTCTCTTCCGGCCTTTTTTCTTCGCGTATTCTGACTTGACGGAACTATTGTCCGGATAATACTGATAATAATAATTATACTTTGTCCCACCCCAACCGAGCCGGTAAGCGTCGGTATCGTCTGTTACAGGGATCCTTCCCGAGTGGAAAATCCTCCTGCCCCTTGAAGCGAAATGAGTTATGAGCTTCCAGTAAAGATTACAAGCAGACATCCTGCTTTTTTCAGACATGTCAGGGATGCAGGTGAAGGGAAAGGACACTGTATCCTTGAATTCCTTTACCATGGTTCCGGCCACGATATTTCCGTTGAGTTTCAGTACGGCAACCGAGTACATTTTGAACGCTATAAGATCCGCAATCCAGTTCCTGCTGACACAGGGGACACCCCTGACGTGATGATGCTTCAAAAGTAATTTATAAAAGCTGTTTACATCATTTGAGGGGTATTCGAGCACAAGGTCATATTTCCCTGAACCTTCAATAAATTCTTTGTTTGCGTCCGATATTTCAGTCCATATCTCATTATGGTCACGCGCTATATTCAGCTCACGGTTGTAGTAATTGTCATCTGTCCTCAGTTCACCGCTGATTTTAATCTTATACTGTTTGAAGGTGATATTGCATGAGTTAAATTGCCTTGACAGGTCTATGGCCTTTTCAAGCAGTAATGTTGCGGCATCGTCGTTGTCCGCAACAATGCCTCCCGCAACCGCGTAGGGGACGGACATCAGCATATCCTTCCCCCTTGCTGTTTTGATATGGTAGAGCGGCAGGACACCACATAGCCTCGAATTATCAATTGCCGCAAGCGGATAAAAATCAATCTGATAATGGCGACCCAGGACAGCGCTCCACTGATAACTCTGCCATGCTATGGAATCGGGATTATCCTGAATATACTGTTCCCAGTCATTCCTGGCGGCTTCCTTAATTATTGCGGCATGCAATGTGATATCCTCGTTTTCCCAACGCTGCGATAGCGGGCTTCATTGACGACCATTTGATATTTGCCTGATACCTGAGGAATGATCCCGTCGACGTATTCTATCTCGAAATTCATACCTCTGCCAAAATTCTCAAGCAGGCGTTGTCGCAGCGCCTGTTCGGTTGCCATGCAATAGCCTGCTGCCTTTGCAATCCTTATCCTCGCAAAGTCATCTCTGACATAGATTATCTGGAACCTCCTGACCGCCCCGGCAAGCAGCGGGTCCATAAAGGTCCGGCACCAGAAATTAGGAGATATCATGCGGCCATCTGCAGTGATAAACACCTCTCCTGTGCGACCGAGCAGGCCCTTTAATATTCCCGGCGTTCTGCCGCACGAACAGGCTGAATCAGCAATAGCTCCTATATCGCCCATGCGATATCTGATAAAGGGCATAGGGGATTCATCGAGCGTTGTAGTCAGAATCTCCCCATAACCTGATGCAACCTCTTCCGTTGAATCAGCATAAATCTCAAGATAAATATTCCCCTGATTGATATGAAATGAACCGTGGGGGCACTGACCGGCAATATGGCCGACTTCGCGCGCTCCGTATATATTGCTCACCGCAGCGCCGAATACTTTTTCCAGGAGGTCTTTTTCATGCTCATAAAGAGGGGCTGCCCATGTAAGTATAAGTTTCAACCATGGGAATTGCCTGTCCCCCTTCTGCATCCTGATGAACTCCGCGAGCCCTGTAAGCGCTGAGGTAAAACCCCACAGCACCTGCGGTCTGAATTCCATCAATTTCTTCAAGCATAGCGCATAATCCTGTTCCGTAAGGTTGACACCGGGCAGCACAAGCTGGTTCCAGAGGCACTTTCGCGCCATGACTGAACGGCTGTTGCTGACATATGCCGTGGACAGTCTTGCCATCCTGGCCTCTCTTGCGCCCGGGGGTACATCAAACCAGCTTTTAAGTTGCAATTCGTATGCCCAGTTCATGGCTGTCCTGGAACCGTCCTCATAGAAAACAGTCGGCGCCCCGGTTGAACCGCTCGACGTATTGCGCACAAGCCGGTGTTTGCGAAAAAGGGCCAGAGGCAGCGGCTCTCCAGGGGACCTTTTTGACCGGTCAGCCACAGCAACAGATGAAATATGCCTGACATCGATCATTTCAGCATAATGCTCCACTACCTCCTGCCGCGTCAACGGCGGGATACAGCTGATGTCCTTCAAGTTCTTTATATCGGACGGCTCCATTCCCATATCCCTGAATTTCTTCGTATAGTACGGCACCCATTTATTTGCATATTCCAGGGTCCGAAGCAGTTTCTTCAACTGCAATTCCCTTAGTATCTCTTCGGAATATCGCTCAGTCCTGACAAACCCTCTGTACTGAGAGAGGATCCCCTTCCTGTTCAGCAGCATATTCGACACAGGAAACAGAACGTTTCCTGTGAAGCTATCCCTAAATGACATGTTCGTTTTTTATGCGCCTGTACCGGACTTCTTTATTAAAGAAAAACCTCCGGTAACGAAGATCAGCAATCTCCCTGAACCCGACCTTCCTGGCCAGTCCGAGACCTGCTTCATTGCTAATTTGTGAACCGCCATACAGCCGGGCAAATCCCCTGCCCTGCAATTCCTCAATGACCCTGTATCTGAGAGCAGTTGCCAATCCCCTGCCTCTGTAATCCCTTTTCACTGTAATCTGCTGAGACCAGGCTTCATTTTTTTTAAGTTTTCTGCTGAAGTCCACAAGAAGAAGGCAGCCCTCATCGAATGACACCAGATTGAATCCTGCGACTATTCCCTGATCCAGCGCCACCAGGCAGATTCCACTGGAGGCAATCATTGCAGATACCCTCCCCCGCAGCCATTCCTCCATGCCTTCGATCTGCCGGATGATCGCATCGTCGTTGGCAGTAATTACTTTGAAGTCAAAGGCATTTCCCTGCACGGGTGGAAGTTCAACTGCGCCTACATCAATCCTGTATATCCTATACGTGATGTCAGTGTATACCGGCCGCAGAAAATACAGCAGGCTTTTCCGAAGAGCCATATACACGCCGTAATCATTAAAATTCCTCAGCAGTTTTTTTATCAGCACAGGCATATTAATAAATCCGGGGAATTCGACGGATAATTGGCACCGATTGGACCTATTGATCCAGTTCAACATGCCCTTTCCAGTTTGGATGGGGTTCAAATTTCAGATTTTTCCTCTTACTAAACGCAGTCAGATTGAATTCGAACTCGCCATCCATAATCCGTATGTCCTCCTGAGAGCCGTTAAAAACAGGCCTTCTGCGGCCGGTATTTTCAAAGCCCCTGTGAATGAGCGGTATTTTGTTTATGTCAAACCCCATTAACGTAGCAGCGACAGCGTCTATGGCAACAGGGTTAAAACCTGCAAGGAGCGCGCCTGCAGCTACCGGCTCCGGAGCCAATGGTCCATTTTTTTCTCCGGCGATGATGCCGTCGAGAACAAAAAACCATTTCCTTTGGGGAGTGTCTCTCATTTTGCCGTCTTTATCTGCATAGAGCACTGCCCTGTTCAGATCGAGCAGAGTCCGCCAGAGGGTATCATTGCCATACCACATTGCCTCTGAAATATCATCCTTAAACGGTATTATTTTTCGGGAATCCCATATAATTCTCTTTGTTATTGCGGCAATGAACTTGACAGGCATGTAAGGGCTTGTCTGTATTATGTCATGCAACCATGTGCCGACTCTTTTTCTTATGGACGGATAGATATACTGGTCTCCGCCCTCACTGATTGAACCGGTCTGAAAGTGAGGCAGGCTGTCCTTGAGCGCCGGAATTCCCATGAAGTTCTTCAGCGCAAGGGTCACGGCAGTTCTGCGATGGGTTTTCAGTTTGGGGACGCTTATTACAACATCACTTTCGAGAAATGATTTGGGGAACAGATATTCATGCCTTCCGCCGGAATGATGCCTATACATGTTTTTGTGGCTTGCTATGGCAATTCTCAGTCTCTTCGGATCAATACCTTTAAAGTAACTATCCTCTCCAAGATCCACGAAGCGATAACCTCTGGGGTCCTGCTCCACACTTTCCCTGCCCCACCTTCCGTAAAGCCAGGTCCTGCAGGCCTTGTTCATTCTGAGATCAAAGCATTCAAAGGAGACCTTCGTCCTGCCGGCGTACCACTCAAGAAGCTTGTCAATCCCGGAATTTTCCATAGCCTTTTCAAAATCGCAGTAATAGAGCTGGGAATCACCGATGATAATCCTTCCCTCGTTGTTCAGTGCCCTGCAAACGTAATCGAGTACAGGCCTTAAAACTGCTGCATGCACAATTACAGAAAATATATCTTTACCGTCGCTGTGCTCATGGGTTACGGTGTTGGCCTTGATAAACACAGTCATGCCCGGTCTGATTATTTCACGAAAGGGATTCCAGTTCTCCGTGTTGAAATTGCCGCGGTCAAGCCCAAGGGAGCTGAGCGCTTCCCGTACGCCTGCATAAACAATATTGTCAGGATCTAAATCATTCCCCTCATACTCAGGATATTTTTCAGGTGGGTCATAAGGCATGGTCCGGGGATAACGCGCCGGATCAATAATATTGACCGCGACCTTGTTCAAATCAAACATGCTGATCAGTCCCCTGTTTTACCTGTTTTCTGACAACATCTTGCAACCAGTAACAGGACAGGTCTCTGGGCAGCACATGCCAGTACCGGCCTTCATATCTGGCATTTATATATTCGAGCAGTTGCTCATAAAAGGCAACAGGGTATTCTTCCCTGCCGGGCTTTCCGGAATCGAAATGCATATAGTCCGGATGGGTGTTTACCAAGGCCATGCCGCCTTGCTCGGCAACCCAGTCCAGTTTTTTCTTCCAGATATCTAAGGTACAAGGTACCAAGGTACACGGTTTACGGTTCAAGGTTCAAGGTT
>JAGVHR010000256.1 GCA_020056455.1 Thermodesulfovibrionales bacterium | reverse complement strand
TGGCTTCTGGCTCATGTCATGATGAGCTTCATTGCCTACGCTCTTTTTGCAGTTTCATTCAGCACAGGGCTCATGTATCTTATCGTCAGGTCGGACCAGAGGACAGAACCCTCTTATATCTTTTGGACCGTGACTCTCGGCATTTTCATTGTGACCCTTGCTGCCATGGGCATCGACTTTCTTACCTTCAAGACAGCAGGCACGTCCCAGGAAGAACTTATCAAGGACTATCTGTTCAAGGCCACCTTCAGGAATTCCTCTTCCATGGTCTCAATCGCAAGCTTTGCCGGAGCCATATGCCTCATCTTCGGACTGTGGCGCTTCGGCGGCTCACTGAAGAGGATCATCACCAGCTTCAACCTGTCCGCAGAGACCCTCGATGAGCTTACCTATAAAAGCGTTGCTATCGGGTTTCCGATTTTCACTCTCGGCGGACTGATATTCGGCGCTATCTGGGCTGATCAGGCCTGGGGCAAATACTGGACCTGGGATCCCAAGGAGACGTGGTCACTGATCACCTGGTTTTTTTATGCCTTCTTCCTCCACAGCCGCCTGATAAGGGGCTGGAAAGGCACAAGGGTCGCTGCAGTCGCAGTACTCGGATTTGTCGCTGTCATCTTCACCTATCTCGGCGTGAACCTTCTGCTCTCAGGCCTTCACAGCTATGGGGCACAGTGAAGAGTTTGCCTGCGGAACCCTTAGGCTTTGGTCCTCATGCTCTCAGCTATCTGCTCTGCCAGGTCTGAAAGCGTGTCATCCCTGGCCCCAAAGACCGCGTATGCGTCATATTCACCAACAGACTTAATAACAGCGCCTCTATCAACAGCAGCAATCGCATTGCTGCCCGAGGCCTTTACCGGAGCCGCAAGATCATCGCTTGAAATGTCCCTTGCCGCTGTACCACCTGCATAATAGATCGGCAGGACAATAAGCCGGTCAGTGTCCCTCAGACCGTCAATGAATGTTTTTATGTAGTCGTCCTTCATGAGCCTTACAGGTCCGAATCCGTGGGGCTGGAAGATATAGCAGATCCGCTTGCCGGTCCTCTGCATGGTCTGCATAAGACTCCGGATCTTGTGAGGATTATGAGCATAGTCGTCAATGACCAGATGTATGCCATCGTTGAGATGCAGATCAAATCTCCTCTCGATTCCTGAAAACTCAGGCATAACAGCCGCAATCTTCTTCAGCTCAATACCGGTTTCTGCGAGAAAGGCTATACAGGCAAGGGCATTATAAAGGTTATATTTGCCTGGAAGAGAAAGGATAAATTTCTGTCCGTATACCTGAAATGTTGTCTGAAGAGGAAAGCAGCGGATGTCCACAGCCTGATATTCAGAGACCTTATCAATCGAAAACCTGACCGCATTGCTGATCCTGCAAAGGCCGAGGTACCAGTCATCGGCATTCAGGAATATATCTCCTGAGGTATTATCAGCGAGGCGCTCAAACATCCCTGCGGTTTCCGCTATCGAATGGTGGTCCAGGTCAAGATTCAGGATGATTGAATGTTCCGGTCTGTAGTTTACTATCGTGCCGTCAGATTCGCAGGCCTCTATCACAAGCCGGCTGGAGTCGTCTGTCAGATAATTACCAGGATTATTGTCTGTCCTGAACTGTTTTACCCTTCCCCCTCCAATGAAGTTGGTCCCCATTCCAAGTTCCTTCATGATAAAGGCGAGCATACCGGAGACAGTGGACTTTCCGCTGGTGCCGGCAACAGCGATTGTCCTGTGTGCAGATACGATTTCAGAAAGATATTCAGGCCTTGTCCTGACAGGGATGCCAAGTGCCTCAGCCTTCAGAAAATCGGGGTTTGATTTTTCGACCGCAGTGCTGAATACAGCCACATCAAAAGCAGCATCAATTCCCTTCCCGTCCTGCGCCACAATCCGGACGGAATTCGCCTCCAGGCGTTTTTTGACAGGATGCTCCGGTACCCTGTCAAACAGACGGTCAGACCCGGCCACAAAATGTCCCTTTTCAGCCATAAAGCCCGCGATCGCGGAAACACCGCTTCCCCCGATCCCGGAAAAAAATATCTTCAAATCGCTTACTGCTGCCTTTGGACTATCGTCAATATGCCCTGTTTATTCAGCGCCTCAGAAACACCCCTGGCATCTTTGACACTCGCATAACTTCCCACCGTCACTCTATACAAAGTCTTCCCCTCGGTCTTTTCCACTTTTTTAACAGACACTGGAAAGCCTTTGAGTCTTATCCTGTCGATCAGAGCCTTGGCATTATTCTCGTTTTCAAAAAGACCTGCCTGGACAAAATATTTCCCATTAGTGATTACTTTTGCAGGGGCCTTTTTCTTCTTTGCCTGTTTCCCTGCTGCGGCTGGCTCCTGTTGCCCTGACTTTGCCGCCTCAACAGGGGTGGATTCCTTTACTGATTTTTCCGGTGAGCCCTTCAACGCCCCGGCCTTGGGCGCAGGCTCCTGAAGGGCCGGTCCCTTTGGTTGCGTCATTTCAGGCCCCTGAAGTTCAGGTTTGACCTGGACCTCGGGTATCACATCCGGCTTTCCGGAAAGCGCTTCAGGAGCAGAAGATACAGCAGCAGGTTCCGGCAGGACCCTGACAACCTCTTTCCTGGGTGGTGCCTGCCTGTTGCCTGCAGTAAAGAAGAAATATCCGCCTACTCCCAGGGCTATACCGGCAATAATTGAAGCTGCAACAAGCAGGACCCTTCTGAGAGAATTTGCAGGCTTTTCTTCAGCTGACCGGCCGGCATAATCCTCCGGCATTTCAATATCTTCATTCTCCTGCTGCTCTGGTTTTTCTTCAACCTCATCAAATGACTTCTTCAGCTCTTCACTAAAGAGTCCGTCATCTTCAGAAAACAGGTCATTCTCATCAAGAGCATCCTCTTCATTGTCAAATGGCTTACCCTTCCGGGACATGTCTGGTCCACCTTCCTCTGCTATTTCATCAAGCGTTAATATCTTTTCCATGCTGTCATATATATGGTCCTGCTTCTGACTTTCGTCCATGAGTTCGGCAACTTCCGCAAGAGCAATTTCTTCCTTCATCTCCTGTTGTTCGTCAGATATAAATAGTCCGGGTTCGTCTTCATCTGAGACATCCGGGCTTATTTCCTCCGGGAGTTCAGGTGCTGAAAGATCTCCGACAACAGCGGTTGTCTTTACAACAAGGTCCTCCTCTGCAATCGGCTTGACAAGGATATCCACAATACC
>JAGVHR010000237.1 GCA_020056455.1 Thermodesulfovibrionales bacterium | reverse complement strand
ATATGATTTTTCCGGAAAAAACCATACCCTTGAGATACGGGGGACATGCAGGACATGCATAAAAAGAAAAAAATAGCTGAAGAAAAACATACATATAATAGAATTGTACTTGCCGGAAACCCTAATGTAGGGAAAAGCGTCATCTTCGGTCTTCTTACAGGCAAATATGTAACCGTCTCCAACTATCCAGGCACAACAGTAGAGGTATCAACAGGGAATATTACTCTCAACGGCCAGAAGTTCCTTATGGTCGACTCCCCGGGAGTCAACAGCTTCACCCCCATGAGCGAGGATGAGCGGGTGACGCGCGACATACTCCTTTTTGAAAAAGCTGCAACCATTGTACTCGTAGCTGATTCAAAAAACCTGAAACGGGCATTGATGCTCCTGATCCAGCTTGCTGAAATGGACCTGACCTGCATCCTGGTCCTGAACATGGAAGATGAGGCAAAGACAAGAGGAATTGATATCAACTACCATAAACTTGAGGAAATATCGGGCGTTGCCGTTATCGGCACAGTGGCACCCCAGAGAAAGGGTATAGGCAGGCTGAGGGATTCACTTCTGCTTTCGAAAAAACCGCTCCTGTCAGCTGACTACGGCGATATCATCGAGACCTGTGCTGGAGAAATATCCGCTTTGCTGCCTGAGGCCAATATCTCAAGGCGCTCAATTGCTCTGATGGTCCTTGCCGGTGATGAAAGCATGAAGACATGGTGCCTTGCAAATCTCGACCCTAAAACCCTTGACAGGATCGAAGACCTCAGAGATATGTCACAGGCAAGACTTAAAGAGCCGCTCTCAGTAATCATTTCCCGGGCCCGTATTGAAGCTGCTGAAAAGGTCGTCCAGGCCGTCGTGCAGCGGTATGCGCCTCAGGCCGGTCATATCGCACGCTGGATAGGCAAATGGACAATGCATCCTTTCTGGGGCCTGTTCTTTGTTATATTCTCCCTCTTCTGCTTCTATGAATTTGTCGGCAAATTCGGTGCCGGAACACTTGTAGATTTCTTCCAGAGCGTTATCTTTGAAGAATATCTGAACCCTGCTGTTGAAAAGGCAGTCACAACTCTCATACCCTTCGAATTCATACAGGACCTGTTCGTGGGCCAGTATGGGCTCTTCACAATGGCCCTTACCTATGCAATAGCCATTATACTTCCGATCACTGCAACCTTTTTCATTGCCTTCGGTTTTCTTGAAGACAGCGGCTACCTGCCCCGCATCGCCGTGCTCACCAACAGCGCTTTTTCCAGGATCGGACTCAACGGCAAGGCAGTCCTGCCCATGGTGCTCGGTCTCGGCTGCGGCACTATGGCAACCATGACAACCCGCATACTCGAAACCGGCAGGGAGAGGCTCATCGCAACATTTCTCATCGCCCTGGCCATTCCCTGCTCAGCTCAGCTTGGCGTTATACTCGGCATGCTGGGACCCTATCCCCCAAAGGTTGCTATCTGGTGGATCAGCACTGTCCTGCTTGTTCTTCTTCTTGCCGGGACAATAACCTCGCGCGTGCTTCCTGGAAGCAGATCTGATTTCTTCCTTGAAATCCCGCCCATACGCATGCCTCGCATGGGCAATATTCTAATGAAGACCCTCAGCAGGATCGAATGGTACCTGAAAGAAGCAGTTCCCCTTTTCATCCTCGGCACGCTGATCCTCTTTGTGCTGGACAAGACCCATACCCTCAAGTGGATCGAGGCTGCGGCCTCTCCGCTTGTCGTCTCCTTTCTGGGCCTTCCCGAGAAAGCTACAGCCGCCTTTATTATGGGGTTTCTGAGGAGGGACTACGGCGCAGCAGGTCTTTTTGACCTTGCCAGACAGGGCCTTTTGAATGATAACCAGGTAATCGTGAGTCTTGTGACCCTGACGCTCTTCGTTCCCTGCCTTGCGAGTTTCTTCATGATCGTCAAGGAGCGAGGGATGAAGACATCCCTTCTGATGTTCCTGCTCATCACTGTGTTTGCACTGCTCATCGGAGGAGGGACCAATTACATCCTCTCTGTCTTTTCGTAAGAACAGCCCGTTGTGGCGCCTGCAATAATAAGGGTATAATCTTAGAGTGAAACCCAAACTCATCATCATTTTAGTCCTGTCTTCCATCTTTATAGGCGGGCTTGCCGGCGGTTATCTGGCGTTTGCAAAAGGCATTCCCTCAATAGACGAACTCAAAAAGTACCATTCTGCAGGCGGCACTAAAATCTATGCTGACGATGATACGCTTATAGGTGAAGTGAAGGCGGAGAAGGGCATATTTCTCGCCATTGACAATATCCCGAAACATATGATCAATGCGATCATCGCTGTCGAGGACTCGCGTTTTTTCAAACATAAGGGAATAGACTATATTGCCATTGGCCGGGCGATATTCAAGGACATCATCCACATCAGCCTCAGGGAAGGGGGCAGCACACTCACCCAGCAGCTCGCAAAGGTAGTTTTTCTGACCCCTGAAAAGACCCTGAAGCGAAAACTTATGGAAGCTGCTCTGGCCATCAAAATAGAGAAGAACCTCAACAAGCAGGAAATCCTCGAACTCTATCTCAATAAGGTCTATTTCGGCCATGGCGCCTATGGCATTGAAATGGCGGCAAGGGCCTATTTCGGAAAATCAGCGCGCCAGCTCACCCTTGCGGAGTCTGCCCTGGTAGCAGGCCTTGTCAAGGCACCGACCACCTATTCCCCCTTTAATGACCTCACCCGCGCAAAAGAACGGCAAAATACCGTATTGGCCCGTATGGAAGAAGAGGGATATATTACAAAAAAGGAAAGAGACAATGCCTACAGCCTGCCTCTTTACCTTACCAGCCTGAAAAAAGGCGTTGAGGCCAACAGTTATTTTATCGAGCATGTGCGGAGATATCTTGAAGACAAATATGGCGAAGAGGCTGTTTACAAGACCGGTCTCAGGGCCTACACATCGCTGAACAGGACCATGCAGATATCGGCTGTCAATGCCATGCAGAACGGCCTGAGAGAGGTCGACAAGCGAAGAGGATGGAGGGGCCCTCTTGAAAACAGGAAAGACCTTGATATTGAAAAAGAAATGAAAGGCCGCGATATTTCAACGCCGGTCGTAAACAATGCAGGAGATATTTATACCGGCCTTGTGCTGAGTGTTACACCCCAGGAGGCCACTATCAAGACGCGCGGTCTGATCGGCAGGCTCCTGCTCAGGGATGCGCTGTGGGCCTCAAAAGTTATAGACAAATCAGGCAGCGTCAGGATGCTCAAAGACTTCACCCTGAACCGGATCCTGAAACCCGGAGACATCATCAAGGTAGGCCTCAGGAGCATCCAGAAAAACAAGGTCCAGCTCGTGCTTGAACAGGACCCCGATGTGGAGGGCGCGCTGGTGGCTGTCGAACCCTATACCGGCTTTATCCGCGCAATGGCCGGAGGTTATGACTTTTCCAGAAGTGATTTCAACAGGGCCACTTTGGCAAAACGCCAGCCGGGCTCTTCGTTCAAGCCGGTCATATATGCGGCTGCAATGGACCATGGATTTACCCCTGCAAGCCTGATAATCGACGAGCCCGTTACCTATCCGGGAGGAGACAGAGGTCCATGGACTCCTGCTAATTATGACCACAAATATTACGGACCGACACGCCTGAGGGAGGCCCTGACATATTCCCGCAACGTCGTGACTGTGCGCCTCGTGGATTCCATTGGCATTGACGCGCTCCTGACCTTCGCCTCAACCGTAGGAGTATCGGGCGACATGCCGCGCAATCTTAGTATAGCTCTCGGCTCTTTCAGCGTCACGCCCCTTGAGATGGCCTCGATCTATAATACATTTGCGAGCAACGGCATGAAATCAAAACCCATTTCAATAAAATATATAACAGACCGCAAGGGCCGGGTTCTTGAGACAAATGAGCCTGCGCCTGAGCAGGTCATCAGCGCCCAGACAGCCTTTCTCATCACCTCCATGATGGAGGATGTTGTGAAATACGGCACAGGCTGGCGGGCCAAGGCCCTGGGCAGACCTGTTGCGGCAAAGACCGGGACAACGAACGATTATAAGGACGCATGGTTCGTCGGCTATACCTCAAACCTTGTTGCGTCAGTATGGGTAGGATTTGATAATGCAAAGACACTCGGCTCTCAGGAGACCGGAGGAAAGGCTGCCGCACCGATCTGGACTCTTTTCATGAGCGGCGCTGCTAAAGGGGAATCCGACGGATTTCAACAGCCTGAAGGTATTGTCAGCCTTTTTATCGACCCCAGGACCGGTCTCCTTTCCAAAGATGACTCGGGGCTGAAAGAATACTTCAGGGAAGGCACGCAGCCGAAGCAGTATGCACCATCAAAATCCGTTTGGGAAATAAAGGATCCGACCCAATTTAACTTTGATTAAGGATGAACCTATGAAAAAGACCTTCAGT
>JAGVHR010000110.1 GCA_020056455.1 Thermodesulfovibrionales bacterium | reverse complement strand
GGATGCACGGCTCATGGTTCAGCGCCTTCCACGCCGCGTCGATATCCGTGCGCCAATCCAGTCCGAGCACATCGCCTCCGGCCTCCTGGATCAGCGTCAGCAGATGCGACGCGCCGAAGGCAAAATGGACGTGCGGCACCGACTTGTCCAGAGATGCCATCAGCCGTTTCTGGTGGGGCAACACGAACTCCCGGTAATCGGCCTGCGACAGGCATCCGACCCAGCTGTCGAACACCTGGACCGCCTGGACGCCCGCCTTGATCTGGTCATTCAGGTAAACGATGACCATGTCGGTCAGCTTTTCCATCAGCAGGCACCATGTATCTGGTTCCCGGTACATCATCGATTTGGTAAACACATAGTTCCTTGAACCGCCCCCCTCGGTGATGTAGCTTGCCAGCGTGAACGGCGCACCCGAGAAACCGATCAGCGGAACCTTGCCGCCCAGCTCGCGCTTCACCATCCGGATGGCGTCCATCAGGTACGCCATCTCTTCCATGGGGTTGATGGCCCGCATCCTTTCCACATCGGCCCGTGTCCGGACGGTATTGTTGATCCTTGGGCCGTCGCCTTTGGTGAATTCAAAATCGATCCCCATTTTTTCCAGGGGCAGCAGAATGTCGGCAAAGAGGATTGCGGCATCGAGTTCAAAACGCCGGATGGGCTGCAGGGTTATCTCCACCACGAGCTCCGGCGTCTTGCACACCTCGATGAATCTGTGCCTGGCCCGCACTGCGCGGTACTCCTCGAGGTATCTGCCTGCCTGCCTCATGATCCAGACAGGCGTGCAATCCACGCTCTCTTTTTTACATGCTTTCAGGTATCGGTCGGCCCGTGACATAAACGATGATCTCCTCAATAAATGGACGGGGATATATAAACCAGACGGCGCCAAAAAGATAGAAATTAATTGTGTTATCGCATGCGGCAGCGACCGAATCCCGGCCGGCTGCATGCGCTGCATCTGCACATGCACGGCCTGTGATTCCTTCGCAAAGCCAAGTCAACGGAGGAGTGGGTCGCCCCCCTCATAAACAACCGTTCAAGCCACATGTTCGACTCCCTCCTCAGCGAAAGATAGACTTTAATAGAAAGAGGTGGAATGATGGTTACTTGTCTCCACCTACGAGTCATGCATTCGGAATTTCATGATATACTGCCGATTGTATTTTGAAAGACTGTGTAATTTAGTCTTGATGAGACTGCGTATCGGACACCGAAGGAGAAGGGCTTGATTGCTTGGGTCTCCATCGTACTTCATCTGCAAGGTTTCCCTTCAGTGCCATCCAGTACTTGAAACGCTCCAATTTGTCCGTATACATAAGCCCATACCGATCGGTAATGAATGTAAAGCTGCTGACAGGTCCGGTTGAAGATGTGTTCTTGTTGAAGCGAGACAAGAAGCCGTACATCAACAATTCATTTCCAATTTCAAGCTTAGAAATAAGGTTAATCCTCTCATCGTTCGCCTTGACCGGCAGCTCTTTCGGAACTTGGGATTGTAGGATCTGATTAATGCCAAAATATTCGTATTCTGATGCCTTGCTGATTGCAGGCAGGAGACTGCCGATATGTACTTCGAATGCGTAGCTACCAATTTCACAAAAGGATTTATCAACAGGTTTCAGGAGGCTGTAAACGACTGGTTCGAATCGATCAACGCGCTTCCAAATGTTCTCAAAGTCGCGTGCCTCGGACACGGAGAACACGCCCGCATCTCGTTGCTTCTCCAGCTCCTGTATATGTAATTCAGCCTCAAGTCGGACAATCTTTTCCTTCTGGATTGCTCTGACAACCGCCCTTTCAAGATAGGAATGCCACACCTCAGCAACAACCATGGGCAGAAGTTTACTGTAGTTGTCATCGTTCCACTCGGGTGCCTGAATAGCCTGGAGATCAGCGCGAAGCTGCAGTCGAAGAGCCGAGTCTGTCACGTATGGCAGGAATGCAACCTGATTGTCACGAAGTTTTTGGATGATCGCCGCGTCGATCTCTTTCTTGACAACGGGCGATATGATGGAGTGCTCGCTAAGGTACACAAGAACAGCATCGCAGGTAGAAATACCGTCCTCAAATATAGCATCGAGCCAGGGCTGTCCATGCCTGATTTCGTATACGTCAAGCCAGGGATCAATCTGACAAGTTCGCAGATCGTCACACAGCCGTTTGATGAAGATGTCATCCTTTTTCGAGTGTGACAGGAATAGCCGTGGTTTGTTAATTCTATCTTTCATCGCTGACTCGATTGATTGGAAAATGTCCAACTATATTTAAATGTTTATATATAACTATTTCCATTCAAAATCTACTATAACTATGAAATTATGCAACTCAAACATTAAGAAGTGCATTCCCCTATTGTCTCGTGATATTAACTAAATAATTGCAGTTTTCAACCGGAACTTAGTGAGGTTCCTTTTTCTGTCTTTGCCGCAATATTTTCAAATTGACTGATCTGAACGGACCCATCAGGGAAGGTGGCGATGATTTCCAGGTCGCCTCCCATCGCCTTGATAAAATTTCTTAATGTGCTGATATACATGTCTGTCCGCTTTTCAAGCTTTGATACCGCAGCCTGCTTGACAGACAATGTTTGTGCCAGTTG
>JAGVHR010000008.1 GCA_020056455.1 Thermodesulfovibrionales bacterium | reverse complement strand
TTGCCTCACCCATTTGGTGATAACCCCCTTTGTCCTTTTCTCCTGTGCTTTCAGAATGTTATACCAAATTTGCCCTTCCAATCGCTGTTTTTAGGTTCACTCCAAAGAGCAAAAAGACGTTATCTATAAAGATGCTCATGATATCCTTACAATATTTTCCGCTTGTCCCGGAGCCAGTTAAAGACAAATGAAGACAAGCGTATTAATGAGTGCAAAGTTTTCGTAAGCCTTCGGGATGGTTCGACAAGCTCACCATGATCGGTCACCCTGAGCTTGTCGAAGGGTCTCTTCCGATTACTTATGAACCTATTAATAGCAGCATGCTTGAAGCGGACCTTTTCCGGCGCTTAAATGTTCCGTACTTCTTTATGTATCAGGCTGTTATCTGGTATAATCAAGCGCTTATACGGTGTCTCTGTTCGGTTTCCTAAACCTGGGGCCGCATGTTCGAATCATGCAGGGGGCACCACTTTTCTGCTGTGATGCAAAACCCGGGACACTATTTATAGAATTTCCGCGCAGTACTCAGAGGGTATAGCCATACTATGCAAAGGATGAAGATATGTTACACCTGAAACGGCAGTTGCCTTACCGGCCAACGGAACGAATGAATGTCGTAAGCTATCCGATACGGGACATCGTTATGGAGGCGAAACGTGAGGAGGCGAAGGGCAGAAGGATGATCTACCTCAACATCGGAGACCCGCCTCAGTACGGCTTCCCACCTTTCCCTGCTATTGCCGAGCGGGTGAAAAGCGCCCTTGAAGAAAGCTGGAAGGGGTATGCTCCTTCAGAGGGCGATGAGGAATTTAGAAAAACCGTTGCGAATATCGAGAAGTGCAGACCCGAGGATGTGTTTTCAGTTGCCGGACTTACCGAGGGCATCGACTTTTTTTTCCATGCATTCATCGGTTTTGGGGAGAAGGTGCTGCTGCCGAACCCTGTGTATCCTCTGTACCTGAGCAAGATGAAACAGTTCGAAGGCGAAAGCGTATTTTACAGACACGATGAAAATGGGCAGATAGACATAGGAAATCTGGCCAGGAAGATCGAAGGCGCAAAGGCGATGGTGATCATCAACCCGAATAATCCGCTCGGCTCGGTCTATTCGGAAAAGAACCTCTCAGATGTTGTAAAGCTCTGCGCTGAATATGACGTGCCCATATTTTATGACGGCTCATATGACCGGCTCATATTTGAAGGCAGGCAGGTGGACTTCAGGAAGGTAGCAAGGGGCAAAGTCCCTTTTATATACGGGAGTTCGCTTTCCAAGGACTTTAGCTATCCTGGCGCACGTCTGGGATGGGTGACGTTCCACGGCGATAAATGGTCAGAGGTCAAAAATGCATTCTTCCTGCTCTGCAATCAGCGCCTGTCAGTGAACTGGGAGTTCCAGAAGGCTGCGGCTGCGGCACTTGAGCATCCAGCATACCCGGCCTATATCGCGGATATGAAGGCAAAGCTCATCGAAAGAAGGGACACGTTCGTGAAGATGGCAGGAAAGCTGCCGCTTTCGTTTCCTGTTCCAAAAGGCGCTTTCTACGCATTCATGAAAATAGAAATACCGAAATGGAAGAAGGACGTGGAGTTTGTGCGGGCTGCGCTGAAAGAAGGTGTTGTCTTTGTTCCTGGTTCAGGGTTCGGATATCAGGAGGATGGAGTATATTTCAGGACCACGTTCCTGCCTGAGCCGCATATCATAGAAGAGGCCTTTGCTAAAATCAAGAGGATACTATAACTGCGCAGAGAAGGGTAAGCCGCTGCGCAACTACCTGGTTTGCGTTTTCTTTTGGCAGGCTGGACAGGAATCGCCTGCCGGGATATAACCCCCGCATTGCTTGCATTGTACAAGCTCAATAGGCTCCCGGGGTTGACAGTGCCTGCAGGAACGTTCATTTATATTCAGCGGACGCAAACAGGCTGGACATCGCTTCAGGGGGGCAACAGGTTGCAGTTTCGGCAGAATGGAGATGATGAATACGACAAGTGGGAAAAGAAAACAGAGCAGAAACCAGAAAGGAACGTTGCGCCGTTTTATCGACGCAATAACAGCGCCGATAATTCCTGCTATGATCTGAAGGACAACGAACTTACCCATATTCCTGAATTTTCATTTCCTGTATATTTTACGAATACAAATACGATTACACAATGATTACCGGAGCAGGCTGCTTGTTCTGAGCGGCTCCAGTGCCCAGGTGAGATTAATGCTGCCATTTCCTGCTCTGAGGGAAAGAGTCAGCAAAGAGTAGTCAGGCATGTTGACATTTCTCGGAAAAGCGCAGTAAAAGGTTGTCGAAACAGGGACTTCCCTCCGGTAAAAGGTCTTCACGTCTTTAACAGGCTGACTTCGCATAAGGTCGGACCTGCCGGCAGTCGTTGACAGTGTAACAAAGGAATAGGGGTCTGCTGCCATATCTTTTCCAAGTCCTTGTGCCGGAGAACTGATACTTACCTTGAAATAGTCAAAGTTTTGAAAATCGAACAGGCCTTTATCCTCCGGAGATTCCGATTTCATTATGAGTGGTCCTGTGATCATGGTTGCCTGAAACTTGATGCCGTTGGCTGAAGACGTTTTCGTAAGTATTGAAAAGATGTCCTGATATGCAAGCTCTATTTTTCTTTCCACGGGAGGCTCAGGTCTTTGTTGCTGCCGGGCAGAAAAATCTGTGTCGAATGCGTAGAAATAAATGCCGGTCCCTGCAAGGGTGATAAGGACAGTAATGATATAGGCGAAAACGTGTCTCCTTTGCAGGGCCTTATGTTTTTTTACAGCCTGAAGCCTTGAGGGCAGGGTTTCTTCAGGCTTTTCAGTGAAAGATTGCGGCTCTTCACCGGCAGTCTCCTGTGCCGACTGCAATCGGGCCCGTAACTCAGCATTGTCGCTGAGCTCCTGCTCAAGGCTTAAACGCAGGCCTGAAATGGTTTTGTCATTAGAAGCAATCTCATCTTTAAGATACAGGATCTCCTCCTCATTTGACTGCTCCAGATCTGAGATTGTCTGCTGATATTCTGAAGTTTTATTAATAAGGTCCTGTTTTTCAGAGATAAGGAGATCAAGCGCTTTTCCCTGCTCATCGATTTTATTATTGAGGGAAATAATCTCGCCTTTCAGATGTTCAAATGTCTCCTGATATTCTCCGACTGTCCTTGGAAGTTTTACCTTCTCCCCCTCCTCAGGAGGCGCATCCCTTTCAGGGACAAGAGATAATAGGCTGACATTGTCTCTGCTGAGCTCGGCATTCTCACCCCTTGCGCTGCTTAAATCAGTCCGCGCCTTATCCCGATCGAGTTCTGCCGCGTTGAGCTGTAATTTTAATGCGGACAACTCCTCTTCAATCGTATGCAGTCGCTCCACGGAAAGCCTGAGGCTGTCTCCTGATTTCCTTAGTTCGATTTCACCGGCCACAATATTTTTTTCATGGACTTCAAGGGTTAACAGCAGAGATGCCATCTTTTCATTCAACAGGGATTTCAGACTGACAATATCCGCAACTTCAGCAGAGGCTTCCCCTTGCAGGAGCGCAGCTTCATGCGCCGCCCTGAGGCCCAGTTCATCCCTTGCCTTTTCAAGGACACTCTCAATATCGAGCTTCTCCCTGTGCAGGGCCTCCTGCATGCGCATCTCTATGTGGGATGGACTGTCCTGCTGCTTTTCGAGATTTCCAAAAACAAGCTCTCTCTCAGAGATGAGCTTCCTGTTTTCGGTCCTGAGCAGATCCATTTCCTTTTTTAGTTCAGATATCTCACTATTTCTGAGGATATCCAGTTCTGCAAGCCGTTTTTTTATCTTATCGATGGTTTCTTCAAGCGTGTGCAAGGACAGAGAGAGTTCTGTTTTTTCCTGCCCGATCCTGATTATCTCATCATTCTGCTGCAGGATGATTGTTTCGAGATAACTTTTTTCCCTGGATACCCTGAGGAGCCTGTCCTTCATGGGTTCAGATTTTTCGTCATTGGACAGGAAGGCTGTGGGAGGCGTTTCCCCCTGCGTCATCCCTTCCTGAAGGGCATCGTTTGAGGACTGCGTGTCGTCCATTTATCCTGTCTCTGTTGAGCAGCCTTTCTGATTAGTAATGAAATATTATCGTGGCGCTTAAAGAATGACGGCTTTATAAAAAGTCCATATACTGCGTTGCGCTGTAAAACTCCCTTCGACTCGCTCAGGGCAGGCTCTTCGACTGTCATGGTGAGCCTGTCGAACCATGCGCGCCTTGCCTCCGAAGCTTTTTACAAACCCGCCTCATTTTCGACTTTTTACGAGTCTGTCAAGTATTCTACTGTTTAAAAAAGAGGGTTGAATGTTTTTTCCTTTAGCATTTGTAACAGATATTTTCCATAGTTATTTTTATTCAGCGGCTGTGCAAGGCGCTCAACCTGCTCAGGACCAATATAGCCCAACCGGTAGGCGATCTCTTCCGGACACGCGATTTTCAGGCCCTGCCTGTGCTCAATTGTTTGTATAAAAAGACCGGCCCCAAGGAGCGATTCGTGAGTGCCGGTATCGAGCCATGCAGTGCCCCGCCCCAAAAGCTCAACCCTCAATGAGCGCATTCCGAGATAGGCCTTGTTGACGTCAGTTATCTCCAGTTCACCGCGATGTGAGGGCTTTATCCCGCATGCAATATCTACAACCTGCTTATCATAAAAATATAGTCCGGTTACAGCATAATTTGACCTCGGTGCGGCAGGCTTTTCTTCAAGTCCTATGGCATTGCCGGCAGCATCGAATTCAACCACCCCATATGCGCCTGGCTCTTTTACGTGATATCCGAAAACAGTGGCTCCCTCATCGCGGGCAGCAGCCTTCTTCATGATTGCCGGCAGATCATGGCCATAAAAAATATTATCGCCTAATATGAGCGCTGACGGGTCACTCCCTATAAAAGACTTTCCAATGATAAAGGCCTGAGCAAGTCCTTCAGGGCGCAGCTGCACTGCGTAGCTGAAGTTCATTCCCCAGCTTGAGCCGTCGCCGAGCAATTGCTCAAAACGCGGCAGGTCTTCAGGAGTTGAAATAATCAGAATGTTACGCAGACCGGCGAGCATAAGAGTGCATAAAGGATAGTAGATCATCGGTTTGTCGTAGATCGGCATAAGCTGTTTGCTGACAACCTTTGTGATCGGATACAGCCTCGTACCTGATCCTCCGGCAAGTATTATTCCCCTACGCAACATAACAGGCTCTCCTTATTGATGACAGGAGGGATGCTATCATCCGCCGATTTTTGACATAGGCCTTTTAACGGAATCAGATGTGGGGTGGGAAGCCTGCTGCAGGAACTCAGTATCGTTCAGCTGATGCTCCTTAGGCTTCACCTCCACAGCGAGCTTCAACTGGCGACTGATCTCTTCGTCTGAGGCTCCGCTCCTGATCACGGAACGAAGATCTATCTCAGTCTCCGAAAAAAGACAGGGCCGCAGTTTACCGTCTGCTGTCAATCTCAGGCGGTTGCAGTCTTCACAGAAATGATTGGTAAGCGCGCTGATAAAACCGATGACCCCTTTTGCGCCTTTGAGCCGGTAATATCTTGAAGGTCCGTTCTTTCTCGCGCGCACAGATTCGAGCGGCCCAAGCGTTTCGATAGTCTGTCGTATTTCATCGGTAGCAATATATTTTTCAGGGCTCCAGAAACCGCCTCCACCGGTAGGCATGCATTCGATAAACCGGACATGGTACCCTGCATCAAGCGTCAACCGGGCAAAGTCGAGGATCTCGTCTTCGTTCAAGCCTCTCACAGGCACCATATTGATCTTTACCGGAATGAGGCCTCTTTGTTCCGCCTCCCGAAGCCCTCTCATGACCGCATCGAGGTTCCCGCCTCTGGTTATCTCCCGATAGCGCTCGGGCTTGAAGGAATCAATGCTGATATTGACCCTGTCGAGGCCTGCCTTGACGAGGAATTCAGCCTGCTGTTCGAGCAAAATCCCGTTTGTTGTGAGGCTCAGGTCTTCGATTCCTGGTATGAGCTTCAGCGAAGAGATAAGAGGTATAACATTTTTTCTGATCAGAGGTTCTCCGCCGGTCAGTCGTATTTTTTTGACGCCTAATTGTGCGGCTATTTTCGTGATCCTCAAAATCTCTTCGTCAGTCAGAAGGTCTGACTGCTTTGCCGGGACAACGCCGTCAGATGGCATGCAGTATATGCAACGGAGGTTGCACTTGTCGGTAATAGATATTCTCAGATAGTCGATAACTCTCGAAAAGTTGTCTGTCAGTGAACTCATTTCTTTTTTTTCGGCTTTTTGTCCAGATCTGCGATCTTCTTTTTAGCCGCCTCCGCATCTTTTGAATCAGGATATTTTTCTATAAGCCTGTTAAGTATGATAATGCCGGTCTTGACATCCCCTATCTCTGCAAAGGCAAGTCCCTGCTTGAACATGCCGCTGCCCGCCTTATCGCTGTCAGGATACTTTTTGAAGAGCGTTTCATATGAGAGAATTGCGCTCTCAAAATCCTTTTCAGCAAAGTACGTCTCGGCTATCCAGAACTGTGCATTATCCGCGAGATCGGTCTTCGAATATTCTCGGACAAAAACTTCAAACTTCTCTCTTGATTCCTTGTATTTCCTGTCTTTAAAAAGTTGATAGGCTACTTCATATGCGCCGGACTTGCTGTCAGGCGCCGGCCCGGCCTGAGAAAGGCCTTCATCCACTCTCATTATACCATTTGTCTTTGCCGCATCACCTGTGGGCTGTGACGTTTCAGCCGGGTCCTTTATCGGTTCTTTCAGTTTTGCCGCTTCGATCTCAATTACGGCAAGCCTGTCCTTCAATAGTCTTATCTGAGTTTCAAGGCCGGCTATCTGCGTCCTGAGCAGGTCCCGTTCCAAGGTGAATTCCTTGAAGGATTTTTCGGTGAAATACCTGCTTTCATCAAATCTGCCCCTTAACTCCTGGATGCTGCCTGAAGTCTCATTTATCCTTGCAAGGATATTTGCCTGTCCTTCCTTTACTGCAGTGAAGGATTCCTCCTTGACTATGACCGATGTTTTCTCTTTTAGTATGTCTATGTCCTTCCTCGATTCAAAGGAACTCCGCTGAAGCTCGCTAACATCGTTTCTCAGCCGGTCAAAATTGCTATTGGAAGCGCAGGCTACTGTAAACAGGGCAATTAAAACGCCAAAAAAAATCTTCACTATTATCTGCCGACCCTGTGAAGCAATACGAAATGAGCCCGCCTGTTCTTCGCCCAGCAGTCCTCGTTCTGTTCATTGCAAAGCGCCTTTTCCTCTCCATAACTGATCAGATCCACCCGGCCTGATGCAATACCAAGACCGATAAGATAGTCCTTTACCGCCTTTGCCCTGCGGTCTCCAAGCGCGAGATTATATTCGTTAGTCCCCCGCTCGTCACAGTGCCCCTCTATGGTCAGCCGCGCAGTTCCGTTTTTTGTCATCCATGCTGTAACTGATAGAAGGAGGGTCTTGTAGGAATCCTTGACATCATATTTATCGAAATCAAAAAGGATGTCTGAAAACGGGTTTTCTTTGCTCTCAGCGTACTGAGCTTCCTTGTCCTTTGCATCAACAGACTCTATTACGGAACTGCTCTGCTTTTCGGCGACCACAACTTCCTGGCCCTTTTTTTGCTCGTCCATCGATTGCTGCTGCTTTTCCTGCTGAACTGCGTCCTGGGTGGTCACTCTTTTTTGCTGGCAACCTGCAACGCTAAAGACAACGACAAGAGCAATAACGAAGACACCTGCAATCCTCCCTGACATCATGACTTCCTCCTTTTTATCGATAGATTGTTTATGGATTAATTAGGCGACCAGCGAGGCCCATAGGAGCGCAAACCTCCGGGGCTGATCTTTTTCTGGGCTTCTCCGCCGGCCCTCATTATATAAATCCCCTTTGTTCCGTCCCTGTCCGAAGAAAAGGTTATGTATCGGCCGTCAGGAGAAAACGAGGGGTCTTCATTGTTGCCGAGGTCTGTCAATTGGACCAGTGCTGAGCCGTCGGGCTTTACCATGCAGATTTGGTTTTTTCCTCTTCTGCAAGAAAATACGATCCTATCTCCGGATGGAGACCAGCTCGGAGAAGTATTATATGAGCCTTCAAAGGTCACCCTTCTAATATCACTGCCACCGGCCCTCATGCTGTATATCTGTGGAGTTCCACCACGGTCAGAGACAAAGGCAATTTTTTCTCCGTCAGGGGAAACCGCAGATGACACTTCGATTCCATCGGAAAAGGTCAGTTTTTTTAAAGATCCGTCCTTGACAGACAAGGCATAAATATCAGGGGTTCCGTCTTTTGTTGAAGAGATGGTAAGCGCATCGCCGGACGGGAAAAAATCGCCGGCCATATTTGTTCCTTTTGACACGAATATTCTCTTTTCGGACATTTTCAGAAAGTCTAACAGATATATCCCCCATTGTCTACCCCTCTCAGAGGAGTAGACAAGTCTTGTCCCATCTACAGACCAGTGCGGAGTAAGGACAAGCGTACCTTTCAGCCCGAGCTTCCTCGCCCTGTGACCGTCCCAATCCATTATATATATGCCTTTTTCTCCGTCATCTTCCGCGACAAAGGCTATCTTTGTCCGAAAAATACCTGTCAGGCCTGAAAATGCTCCGTAAATATCATTTGAAATGCTATGTGCCAGCTGCCGGATGAGGTTTGTATCAGACCGGTATTGTTTGCTGAAAATTTCCCTGCCTTCAAATACATCATAAACTGTGATATCAGCGACAAGGTCCTGCTCTGATCTAATTGACCCTTTTACTACCGCATCGATTCCGAGGGGTCTCCAGTTTTGCTGTTTAAAGGCCTGCGAAGCTGACTCTATATAGGATGTTTTATCAATGATCGAAAACAGGCCGGTAAAGGTCAGATCATCGCGAATGAGGTCGGATATCTCCCTGCCCGATGACCCCTGCAGGTCATAGATCGCTATTGGGAGCTTTTTTGAAACCGGCGAGGTTATATCTATATAAACCTTTGCTTCACTTAAGGAGAGAAAACAGGACAATAAACACAAAATGCAGAATGGGAAAGGGAGCTTTTTGAGAATATTTTTCAAGTTCCCTCTCAGTCTTTTGACTATATTATGTTGCCGGCTTTCCAACTCACTTATCACGGATAGAACCTCATGCCGATCTCCATTTCATAGGGAGGAGGCGCAACCGGAGAGGCTTTTGCAAGCGCTTTTACAGCTGACCTGTCAAAGAGCGCATTCCCCGAACTTTTTTCTACGCCCTGCAGGGTAATTGTGCCGTCTTTTGCAATTCTGACCGATATGACAGCCTCCAGGTCTTTTTCGCCTGTGTCAGGGTATACCCATTCCTGGCGGATCTGACCCGATATCTTCGAATAATACGTGTCAAACAATGTCACCTGGGCAGACCCGGCTCCGGCCGCCCGCGAAGCCGGCATGCGGGCGCTTCTGCCTGCTGTTCTTTTCACTGATACGATGGAGCGTAATCTGGCGATCCGCTCAACCTTTTTTTTTGCCTTAAGCGCTGACAGACGTTCCTCAAGGCGTTTCTGCTCAGCCTCTGCATCCCTGGTATTTCCTGGATGCTTTTCAGATTCGGCCATTGTTGTGCCGGGCCTGGCATTGTCAACATCGTCCTCTGAGACGTTTCCTGATGATGAACTCGACGGACCGATCAGATTTACAACATAAGGAGAAGGTATGATAACTGTCTGAGATTGCCTGAGAATCAGCGCTGCTATAAGAAAAAAGGCCAGATGAAGAGCCGTGGAAAAGGCCGCGGTCCCCTGCAGGCTCGGCCCCTTCATTACAGGTCAAGCTTGGGTTCAGTGATCATCCCAAGTTTTTCTATTCCAGCCTCCTTGATTTCTCCCATGACTTCGACGACGAGTCCATAGGGCACATCCTTGTCCGCCTTGAGAAAGACATTCGGGTTGAGCTTGCTGCTCGCCTCAAGCTTTTGCTTCATATCTGCCATGGAGACCGGGATGTCGTTCATATAAATAGTGCGGTCCTGCTTTATGACAAGAGATATTCTTTCGTCCGGAGGAAGGTCTTTGCCCTTTGCTTTGGGAAGATTCACATCTACTCCCTGTTGCATGAGAGGGGCAGTGACCATGAAAATTACGAGCAATACCAGCATAACATCCACAAACGGAGTCACATTGATTTCAGACAGTACTGTCCTGTTTCTGGATGTATTCATGCCGCTGATGTAAATAATTCGAGGAGGTCTTCAGAAAAATCTTCCATCTCTATGATCATTTTCCGGGACATGCTGAGGTAATAATTGTAAGCGATGACCGCGGGAATCGCAGCTGCAAGGCCTACTGCTGTTGCGATGAGGGCCTCGGCAATGCCTGGAGCAACAACAGCAAGAGAGGCTGACCCGGCCGAGCCTATGCCATGAAAAGCGTTCATGATGCCCCAAACCGTGCCAAAAAGTCCGATGAAGGGAGCTGTTGAACCTGTAGTCGCAAGAAAATTGAGATATTTTTCAAGTTTTACAGACTCAAGCGTCTCGTATCTCCTCAGCAGTCTTTTGATCTCATTCTTGTCTTTCTTGGCCTCGTCGGAATACACAGCCTTAAAAACATTGGCAATAGGGCTGAGCATGAGGCCGCGCGTTGCCTGAAAAAGCGCCTTTGGTTCCCTGCTCGAACGATATGTCTTTAAAAACTGCTCTGATTCCTTATTTGCTTTTGAAAAATATCTTTGTTTGAAGAAGATGATAGCCCAGGAAATAATTGAAAACGATAAAAGAAGGAGGAGGACTGCCTTGACAATATATCCGGCATTAAGAATCAGCTGAATAACAGAATTATTCATAAAATACCCCTTAATGTTTTTTGAATTTAAATAAAATCAGACTTAAAAGTCAAATCAGCTGATTTTATGAATTCATCAATATTAACTTTTTTCCGCGAATTTAACCATCAATAAAAAGAGATATTTTGTTATAATAAATTCCCGGAGAGGTGGCCGAGCGGTTGAAGGCGACGGTCTTGAAAATCGTTGTAGGGGCGACTCTACCGTGAGTTCGAATCTCACCCTCTCCGCCATTTCCTTTTTCCCGCTATCCCTCGGTGATTCCTTATAATAATTCCCGTTGGGGGAGTTTATTGTACGTTGTTAGTCGTCTTGATTAGCGGTATAATCTGAGCAGGAAATTAATGGGAGGGTGTCATGCCAGAAGAAGATGTCCTGCGATTCATAGCAAAAAATGGAGAGAAGATCATCCTCAGGCTCGCCGGGTGCCAGGATGCCGAAGAGATCATCAGCGTAATCAAGACAAATGCTCCTGACAGGAGCTATGTGCTGATGGAGCACTATGGCACAAAATCTGATGCAGTCAAAAAATACATCTGCAGTATGGACTTTGAGAAGAATCTGCTGATTGTTGCGATTACAGACAATGCTGTAGTTGGCGCTCTGTCCGGCATCCAGATGGATGGCGGCAAAAGACCGCAGACTGCGCATATTCTGAATATAGGGCTCCATATCATACCGGCATATCGCGGCCTCGGTATCGGCTCGCAGATGCTGGACTATGCTATTGACTGGGCAACAGAACGAAAATTCAAGAAGTTAGAGGCTAACATCTTTACAACAAATAAGAAGTCCCTTCATCTTTTCGAGCGGGCAGGATTTATTGAAGAAGGCATGCGGCACAAAAGAATTCGAATCGGCAACCAATATATTGATGAAGTACTTATCGGAAAGGTCCTGTAGTATTAGACGGTTTTCCCCTGGTCTGCAGTTGAAAGGATATCTGACAGGACAGCAAACTCCGCGAGACTCAATGTCTCAGGCCTGCGCTGAGGATCGATCCCGGCATGTATCAATATATCCTTGATATCCCTGAAGGCCTTCAGGGAATTCGACAGGGTCTTCCGCCGCTGTGAGAATGCCGTTTTAACCACCTTCGTAAAAAGCGCCTCGTCCTGTACAGTCACTGCCGGATACTTCCGCAGCGTCATATGGATCACTGCCGAATCGACCTTGGGCATCGGCTTGAAGGCTTCCTTGGGGATGATGAACGTAAGTTCAGGCTCAGCGCGAAACTGCACCAT
>JAGVHR010000071.1 GCA_020056455.1 Thermodesulfovibrionales bacterium | reverse complement strand
TCGTTGTCTCGATCCATTCCGAGTTGTCCTCAAGTGCGGTAAAAAAACGATCGAGCCACAGGTCCTCATAGCAATGCTTATAGGTATTAGGCCAGACGCCGAACTTTTCGCCGTCATCAGCCATGGTAAGGAGTGGATTTCCTCCCATGCGGGAGACCTCACTGAAATAGGAGATAGTCTCCTCAATCGACCCGAAAGGGATAAGATAGCGCAGCTTTTCGCTGCCCGGGAATACACTCACCATACGGCCGTCATTCTCAGTGATATAATAGCCGCGGAGGTCCTTGTTCTCAAGCCCGGTGAGCTTGAAATGATAATCGTCCAGAGGCAGATATTCCATACCGGCCTCTGCGATGAACTTCGGCATCTGAGGCTCCCAGACCCGTTCGGCAAGCCACATGCCCTTCGGTCTGTAGCCGAAGGTTTTTTCTATAAACCTTGTAAGTTCCTTTATCTGAAGCAGCCTGTCCTTTTCCGGCAGCACAGTAAGGATTGGCTCATAAAATCCTCCTGAGAGCAGTTCGACCCTCTCCTCTATGATAAGGGTCTTCAGTATGTCTATGGCTTCAGGGTGATGCTCACGGATCCAGGAAAGCAGATAGCCTGAATAATGGAGCGTCACCTTCAGCCTGGGATGAGCTATAAGGGTTTCAAGAAACGGCAGATACGACCTGGCGTAACAGTCCTCAAGAACATGATCGAAATTACCCACAGGCTGATGGTTATGAAACGCGAGAATGAGGTGCAGTTTTGACATATACTCCTTATCTCAAATAGAATTTCGTTAAGATAATGTCACCCTCCAGCAACATATAAGGCATGATTATATTGACAATAAATATACCATAAATAACAAAACCTGGGGAAGGATTTCAGACCCCTGACCGTGCAAGGAGCGACTCAAGCTCCTTTCGTTCAGGGGCTGCGGGCGCTATCAGGCCGAGCGCCTTTCTGAAGGCGACTGCGGCCTCTTTTTTGTTCCCTTTACCAAGCATTACCAGACCCATGCCCCGGTATGCCTGCCAAAAGGAGGGAGAAATCTTCACAGCAGTCGAAAAATGACGATACGCGTCGTCAGCATACCCGTTGCCGAGATAATTTTCAGCCAGAAACAACCGCACATTCACATCAAGAGGGTCAACATTTACAGCCTCTACAAAACTCTTCAATGCCTCTCTGCCTTTGCCAAGCCGGAAAAAGGCCACTCCCCTGGCCATGAAATCCTGGGCATGCTGCGGCTTCTCTTTCACAGCCCTGCGGTAATAGTCGTCTGCTTTTTCCCTGTCCTTAAGTTCTTCATAAGCCCCTCCAATGGAAAAAAGGACCAGAGGGGAGTGAGGCACAGCAATGAGCGCCTCCTGAAATGCCGCAAGACTCTTTTCATGCTCTCCCATTTTTTCATAAAGAGCGCCGAGATTCTGATGATATTCATAGCGAAAAGACGCCTGTTCTTTGATTGCAAGCAGCGTCTGAAGCGCCTTGTCGTACTGCTCCGCAGCCTGGTAAGCGGCAGCAAGATTGATCGAGGCCTCGAAACTCTGATCACCCCTGCCGATGGCCATAATCCCTGCCTCTATGCCCTTGTCCAGCTTTCCCAATTCCCGGTATGCCCTGCTCAGGTTCGCGTAAGGACGGTACTTGTCGGGCGACTTGCCTGCCGCATCCTCCCAAATGCTTGCCTGCGTGGCATAAACCGTATTTCGCGCAGCCGTCAGCATACCGAATACCAGCATAAGCAGAACAGCCACAACAGCTGCCGTTGCCCTGCTTTTTTGTGACACAAGCACGATGGCCTCGGCTATAAATATACTGAAACCCATAAGAGTAATATAGAGCCAACGCTCTGCCATAAAATCATTCAGACGTATAAAAAGAAAAGGAAGCAGGGACACAGCCACCCAGAGAAGCGAAAATGACACTACCCTGTTTCTGTTGCCCGGCAGAAAAGAGAAAAGATAAAGGCCAAGATACAGCAGCAAAAAAAGCAAAATCCCAGGGGAAAAAAAATGCTCGGGACGAACACTGTGATCAATATTCTGCCCGATCGGAACAAGCATAAGCCTCAGATACTCGGCAAATACCTTCAGTTCAGTGAATATATGTTCAGCAAAAGGCCGTGATGCCTCAGGGTCAGTCAAATAGGGCATGTATACAACCACCCCAGCGACAATTATCAGAAGAAATATCAGGTGGTATCTGAGACGACGGACAAAATCCCTCATATCCTCAGAAACAAAAAAATAATCAAAGACAAGCATAAGACCGGGCAATACAACAGCCTGCTGTTTGACCATCAGGCCCGCGGCAAAGGCCGCGATGCTTAATATATACAGTCCAGGGGAAAAACTGCCGCCTGTGGCCCTGAAAAAAGCGACCATGGAAAGCAGGATAAAAAGTCCTGTCAGTATGGATGACCGGCTTGAGATATAAGTCACGCTCTCCGTATTTAGAGGGTGCAGGAGAAACAGAGCCGGGGCCGCAACACTCCGGATAGAGTGCGCTACAGCATCTTTGCCCGCAGGAAGCCTCATAAGGAGCAGATAAAGCAGAAAAGCGCTGATAATATGAAAAAGAAGATTAAAAAGATGATAGGAAAAGGTATCAAGGCCTCCGGCCATATAGTTGACCAGAAAGCTCAGGAGCAGCAAAGGCCTGCCTGAGACAAGATTACGTGCATCAGAAAAAAGCCATTCTGAAAAGGCGCTGAAGGACTTGATCCTGATGTTTTCCTTCAGAAAATGAAAATCATCATAGTGAAACGGTACCCCAAACGAATTCGCGTAGGCAAGAAAGGCGATCAGAGAGAAAAAGATAAAGACCGTTCTTTTCCTGGCTGCGATATCAGCTATCAGGGTCATAGCGCTGATAAAAAAGGCCGTCTTAAGAGACGGCCTTTTGATTTGATAACCAGGATACTTCTTATGGAGTTACCGTAAGGTTGGATATCGCGGAAATAGAGCCTGCGGTAACCGTTACTGTAAAGGCGCCGGTCTTCTTTGCGCCTGTGATCGAGTTTGCGCCGGAAGCAAGACTATTTACGCTCTGGGAGCCGTTGAGCCTTAGAGATCCCATGTCGCCTGTCAGGTTTGAGTTGACCTGGGCCACAGTCGGCTGGGTCTTGATCGAAGCAATGGTTATGCCGTAGGTTGACATGATGTTGCCGTATACTCCCCTGATTGAAGCATCTTCAGCATCCGACTGCAGATCAATATACCTGGGGATTGCTACTGCTGCAAGGATACCGAGAATCACGATGATCATTACCAGCTCGATAAGGGTAAAACCTTTCTTGTTCATTGCCATAACTAAACCTCCTTGAAATTATCTGATTGAGAAATTCTCAATTTGCTGATATTGGCCACAAAAAAATTTCTCGTTAATTATAAAGAATAATC
>JAGVHR010000026.1 GCA_020056455.1 Thermodesulfovibrionales bacterium | reverse complement strand
TCTGGGATAAATATGAGCTGACAGGTTTCTATTATTGCATTGAAGGAGAGGCAAAATAATAACGGAAGTAAATGAATTTGTGACTGGTCAGGCTTGGTATTGTAGTATTTGAAAGATAATTTGCGGAATACTCAACCGCGACGGCAAGGAAACCAGGGCTGCCTTATATGCCAAATTGACAGTGCGTATCAATTGGGATATATATACAAAGAGAACATGAAGAACCTGTTATGAAAACCAGACTGTTTCGCATAACTTTTGCCATGCTGCCGACGCTGGGTGCATTCATTCTGCAATGGATGTTCTGGCCTGCTATTCAGCCTTATGTGTGGTTTCTTTTCTATCCCGCGGTTTTTTTCAGTTCATGGATTGGCGGCCTGACTGCCGGGCTGATTTCCACATCCGTGTCCCTGACGATAGTCTGGTGGTTTTTCATTCCGCCGAGATATTCCTTTGCGCTGGAAAGCCCTATGACCTTTTTTTCAATCGGCGTGTTTATCGTCATGGGTGTATTTTTCAGCCTGTCTCATGGCCGCCTGAGAAAGGCCAACAAACAGGCCGCCGAGGCCCTGGAAGCGGCCAGTTCTGCTAATGCAGAATTGCAATCCGCAAATGAGAAGGTTACGCGGCTATACGAAAAGACACGTGAACTCGACCAGCTCAAAACCAATTTTTTCGCCAATATCAGCCATGAGCTTCGTACTCCTCTGACTCTGATCCTCGGACCTGTTGCCAAGCGGCTGGCAGCAGGAGACCTCACTGACGCAGAGCGGCAGGAACTTGAAGTAGTGGAGAGAAACGCTCGGCTGCTGTACCGCCATGTCAGCGATATGCTCGATGTTGCAAAGCTTGAATCCGGACGGATGAAGATGCAATACGCCCTTATCGATCTTGCCGCATTGACGCGTTTCGTTGCCTCTTACTTCGAAATTCTGGCTGACGAAAACCGGATACGTTTCTCTGTCGATGCTCCAGAGACCCTGCCGGCGCAGGCTGATGCTGAAAAATGCGAGCGTATCCTGCTCAATCTACTTTCAAATGCCTTCAAGTTCACCCCTGATGGAGGGGCTGTTGCGCTGACCTTAAGCATGGAAGGCCAGCATGCTGTTATCCGGGTGCAGGACACAGGGCAGGGGGTGTCCGAGGACATGCGCGAGACCATCTTCGAGCCCTTTCGTCAGGTAGAGGGCGGAGCTGATCGGCGCTTTGGCGGCACAGGGTTGGGACTTGCCATTGTCCGTGAGTTCGTCGGCCTGCATGGAGGATCCGTAGAAGTGACGAGCGCGCCAGGCGGCGGCGGGGCTTTTACTGTGACAGTGCCTATCATGGCGCCCAAAGGAGCTGAAATCAGGGCCGAGCCGAGCGTTTTGGATAAGGAGATATCCAGGCAGTCACTGGAAGAGCTTCAGCCGCGGCGCACTTCGCCCTCATGTTCTGTATCTGACGCAGGGTCTGATTTGCAGCTTGTCCTTATTGTGGAAGATAATCCTGACATGAATGCTTTTTTGGCCGAGGCCTTGCAAAAGCATTACCGTGTCGCTTCCGCCTTTGACGGGGAGGAAGGCCTGCATAAGGCTTTGGATCTTTGTCCTGATTTGATCGTGAGCGATATCATGATGCCCCGGATGAGCGGTGACCAGATGATTCGTGCGCTGCGAAGTCATAGGGAAATGGAAGATGTGCCGATTATCGTGCTCACCGCAAAGGCCGATGACGAGCTTCGGGTGAGGCTACTGCAGGAGGGCGCACAGGATTACATTTACAAACCCTTTTCTTTGGAAGAACTGCTGGCGCGCATCAGCAGGCTGCTGGCAGAACGTTATCGCGCCGGAGAGAAACTGAGACAAAGCGAACTGCTGCTGAAGGCGATTATGGACAGCACCAAAGGCATTGTCTGGGTCAAGGACCTTGATGGCCGGTTTATTATCATTAACCGGTATGCTGAGGAGGCGCTTGGTTTGACGCAGGAGCGCTTGATAGGCAGAACGGTTTTTGATCTCTTCCCGCGCGAACTTGCGGATAAGTATGCGGATAACGATCGTATTGTGCTCAGCTCCGGGAAAGCGCTCGCCTTTGAGGAATCCGCGAGTCTTACGGACGGAGATCATACCTACTTGTCCATGAAATTTCCGCTACGTGATGTTCACGGCCGGATTTACGCGTTGGGCGCCATATGTACGGATATCACAGAAAACCGAAAGCTTGAAGACCAACTGCGCCAGGCGCAGAAAATGGAAGCAATCGGGCAGCTTGCCGGAGGTATTGCCCACGATTTCAATAATATCCTGACCGCAATTATCGGCTATGGGAATATCGTCCTTATGAAAATGGCCCCTGATGACCCACAGAAGCTGAATATAGATCAGATTCTGGCTGCTGCTGACAGGGCGGCGCATCTGACCAAAGACCTGCTTCTTTTCAGCAGAAAGCAGATAAGCGACAAACAACCTGTAGACCTGAATGAAATAATCAAGAAAGTGGAAAAGTTTCTTATAAGAGTTATCGGAGAGGACATAGAGTTCAGATCTATACTGGAAGACCAGACTATAATGATTTTTGCCGATGCGCATCAGCTTGAGCAGGTGCTTATGAACCTGGCAACGAATGCGCGTGATGCCATGCCCGGAAGAGGGACCTTTTCAGTTGCTGCCGCACGGATAAACCTTAATGAAGACTTCGCGGCAACCCATGGCTATGGACATCCCGGACCCTATGCGCTGATAACTGTTTCGGATACAGGCAGGGGCATGAATGAAGAGACAAGGCAGAGGATCTTTGAACCCTTCTTTACAACAAAAGAAGTAGGAAAAGGCACAGGGTTGGGGCTGTCGGTAGTATACGGCATTATAAAGGAGCACGACGGATATATAAATGTTTACAGCGAACCCGGCAAGGGCACTACATTCAGGATATACCTGCCGGTTACGGCTTCTGAAATTTGGGAAGAGGGAAAATCGTATGAGAAAGAGTATCCTGCTGCCGGCACCGAGACGATACTAATCGCAGAGGACGATGAAGCGATCAGGGACCTGTCGAAAACTGTATTTGAGCAATTCGGCTACACTGTTATTGAAGCTGTTGACGGAGATGATGCAGTCAGGAAATTCGCTGATAACAAGGATAGAATCCATCTTGTTCTCCTGGATCTTATTATGCCGAAGATGAATGGTAAAGAGGCCTATGATGAGATCCGGAAAATAAACCCAGAGATAAAGGGGATCTTCGCAAGCGGATACGCTCCGGACATAGTCAGGCAGAAGGTATTGCTCGAAAAAGATTTGATAGTGGTCTTTAAACCTATATCGCCGATAGAGCTTTTGAAAAAAGTGCGGGAAGTGCTGGACAAAGGCAGTGGTTAAGCTTGCAAATCAAAAGCTTCCATGTGAGGCGTAACTGCCGGTGCGTAAAATGGCAATATAGCTTTTAATGCCCTTCCTCTGCTCCTCCTATTCTTACTTATACCCTTCCATAAATTAGAAGTTATGGGCCATGAACGATAAGATATTCAATACAATAAGTTATGTTATTAAAATTGACAATCAAATAAAGATGTGTTTATATAATTATAGTAAATGAACCTGGAGGCCCTGAATGCTGAAAGATTTTGCATCGTATGTAACGTATGATCTTATCCGGCTTGATCGCTATTCGAGAATCGCTTACGCACTTAATTCCTTCATCTATTACTGCAGAGTGAAGTCCCAGATAGATAAAGAGGCATAGCTATGAAGGATTTGCTGAATATCCTGAAGGCTCTGTCCGAGGAAACAAGACTCAGGATCATCAAGCTGCTTGAAAAAGGCGAACTCTGCGTATGTGATATTGTTGCAGCGCTTGTTATGGTCCAGCCGAAGGTTTCATTTCATCTTGCGGCCCTGAAAGAAGCCGGCTTCATAAAAGATAGAAAACAGGGGAAATGGATCTATTACAGCCTTGATGATTCGGATTTCTTCAAAAGATTCCTCCTTTTGTCTGTCCTGGAAAGGATACCTGCGGAATCCGTAGCTGCGGACACAAAAAATCTCGAAGATTTCCTGCAAGGAAAGCCTGCAAAAGCTGAAGTTGTTCCAATTAAAGATAATAAAAGATGTTGCGGAGGCTGACGATGACCGAAAAAGCAGGCAAGAGACTCTCATTTCTCGACCGGTTCTTAACGCTATGGATATTTGGCGCAATGGCTTTTGGTGTCGGACTGGGATACTTTATCCCAGGGACAGAGGGATTTATCAATCAGTTCCAGGTCGGCGCTACGAATATACCGATCGCCATCGGGCTTGTCCTGATGATGTACCCTCCATTGGCAAAAGTGAAATACGAGGAGCTGGGTGAAGTATTCAAAAATAAAAAGATCCTCCTTCTCTCTCTCGTACAGAACTGGGTTATAGGCCCGGTCCTTATGTTCCTGCTCGCCATAACCTTCCTATCCGGATACCCGGAATACATGGTCGGTCTTATCATGATCGGTCTGGCGCGCTGCATTGCCATGGTTATCGTATGGAACGATCTTGCCTGTGGCGATACTGAATATGCCGCTGGGCTTGTTGCCTTCAACTCCATATTCCAGGTCCTCTTTTTTTCTGTTTATGCCTATGTCTTCATCACCGTGCTGTTGTCATGGCTTGGGCTGAAGGGAGCGGTTGTCAATATAACCATGGGACAAATAGCCCAGAGCGTCTTTATATACCTCGGTATTCCCTTTCTTGCCGGGATGATAACACGCTTCAGCCTGCTTAAATTCAAAAGTCGTCAATGGTATGAGAAGGTCTTCATACCTATGATAAGCCCGATTACACTTGTTTTTCTCCTTTTTACCATTCTTGTCATGTTCTCGCTGAAGGGAAACTATATTGTAAGACTCCCTCTCGATGTTGTTCGTATCGCAATACCTCTTCTTATCTATTTTGTTGTTATGTTTCTCGTTTCTTTCTATATGGGACGAAGGATAGGCGCGGACTATGCCAAGACAGCGACTCTTTCATTTACAGCTGCAAGCAACAACTTTGAACTTGCCATTGCAGTTGCAGTAGCAGTTTTTGGAATCAATTCCGGAGCAGCCTTTGCAGCTGTTATTGGCCCATTGGTGGAGGTGCCGGTGCTG
>JAGVHR010000053.1 GCA_020056455.1 Thermodesulfovibrionales bacterium | reverse complement strand
ATGCTGCGTTGCGCTGCAAAACTCGTCACTGCGACGTACCTGCAAGTACGCCTCATTCCTCATTTCTTGCGCGCCTTGCCTCCGGAGCTTTTTACAAACCCGTCTTATTCATGACTTTTTACGAGTTCATCAATAAGGGATGCGGTTTTTTTTATGACACTGACGATAAACGGTGAGAAATCAGACAACATCAGGGCGGAAACCCTTCAGGATCTGTTGGAGGAGCTGAAGATAGTCGGGGGCCGTGTTGCTGTTGAGGTTAATCTCGAAGTGGTCAGGAAAGCGGACTATGGCCGCTTCAGGCTGAAGGACGGGGATGCTGTTGAGATCGTTAATTTTGTGGGCGGAGGATAACAGCCTTTGTCAATGCCAAAGATAAAGACAGCGATATTTTTCAAAGTCCCGGTAAAGGAGAAACAATGGAAGACTCATTGATTATCAAGGGTATTAAGTTCAAGTCCAGGCTGTGGGTCGGGACCGGAAAGTACCGGGATTTTGACGAGACGCGAAGGGCGGTCGAGGCCTCCGGGGCTGATGTTGTGACCGTAGCTGTGCGGAGGACGAACATCACTGACCGCAAGTCAGGGAACCTCCTGGATTATATTGATCCTAAGAAATATACGATCCTGCCTAATACCGCGGGCTGTTACACTGTCGAAGACGCACTCAGGTATTCGCGGCTTGCGCGGGAAGCAGGCGTCTCCGACCTGATTAAACTTGAGGTCATTGGTGATGAAAAAACGCTTTTCCCTGATGTCATCGGACTTTTGAAGGCCACTGAAATCCTTGCAAAGGAAGGGTTCATTGTCTTTCCCTATACAAACGATGATCCGATAATGGCCAGGCGGCTTATAGATGCCGGAGCTGTTGCGGTGATGCCTCTTGCAGCGCCTATAGGTTCAGGGTTAGGTATCCGCAATCCCTATAATATAAAGATTATCCTTGAGACTGTAAATGCGCCGGTGATCGTTGACGCCGGTGTTGGAACAGCCTCTGACGTGGCAATTGCTATGGAGTTAGGCTGTGATGCGGTGCTATTGAATACTGCCATTGCAGGAGCAAGTGACCCGATAGCAATGGCGGAGGCCATGAAACATGCGGTGCTTGCAGGCAGGCTTTCATTCAGGGCAGGACGGATACCTAAGAAGCTCTATGCGTCTGCCAGCAGCCCGATTGACGGGCTGCTGTAAAAAATATGGGCAATGAGTGACGGGTAACAGGTCAATTGATTTCAGGCTGTATCTGATTACGGACAGAAAACTGTTCGAATCATCTCAGAAGATGCTTATATCTGTTGAAAAAGCCCTTGAAGGCGGAGTGCGGGCTGTTCAGTTGAGGGAAAAGGACCTCGGAGTCAGGGAACTCATTGACCTGGCCTTGAGGATGAGGGAACTGACAAGAGAATTTGACGCGAGACTTTTTATAAATGACCGTTCGGACGTGGCGCTTGCTGTGGATGCCGACGGAGTGCATCTCGGCGCTGACTGCCTGTCGGTGCAGGCAGTCAGAAAGGCCTGCGGCAGCAGGCTGATGACAGGGGTATCAACCCATAGCGTCGAAGATGCAGTAAAGGCACAGAAAGACGGAGCAGACTTTATTACTTTGGGTCCGGTGTACGAAACACCTTCAAAGATGCTGTACGGAAATCCTGTGGGCCTTCAGGTTATCAAAGAGGCATCAGAAGCGCAGTCTCTCCCGGTTTTTGCCATAGGCGGCATGACGGCAGGCAGAATTGAGGAAGTGTTAGGGCAGGGCGCATCCGGCATAGCACTGATATCAGCAATTCTGGGCGCGAACGACATTAAAAAAACTACAGAGGAGTTTATGAGGAAATTATCATGACAAGACTTGAACTTGCAAAAAAGGGGACCATTACCGGGGAAGTGAGGCTTGTTGCTGCCTCAGAAGGCCTGTCGCCTGAGCAGCTTTCAGAGGATATTGCATCAGGCGTGAGCGTAATCCCGATAAACCGGAACCGGTCCATAACACCGATCGGCATCGGCAGAAATATGCGGACCAAGATTAATGCCAACATCGGCACTTCGAAGGACAAAATATCAGTTGAGGAGGAAATGGAGAAGCTTGCCATACTTGTTAAATACGGCGCTGATGCCGTGATGGACCTCTCTACAGGCGGACCGATCAAGGAACTCAGGCAGATGATGCTCAGAAACTCACCGGTTGCTGTCGGGACGGTTCCCATTTACGAGACTGTAGTCAGGACCTCAGCGCGGAAAGGTTCGATTGCGAAGATGACGGCTGACGATCTTTTTGCCGTGATCGAGGAGCATGCGGCAGACGGTGTTGACTTTATTACTGCCCATGCGGGTCTCACTATGAAGGCCATCGAGAGGCTGAAGAGCGAAGGAAGGATACTCGATGTGGTGAGCAGGGGTGGCTCTTTCCTGGTGGAGTGGATCATCTATAATGAAAAAGAAAATCCGCTTTACGAGCAGTATGACAGGCTCTGTGATATTGCCTATAAATATGATATGACTCTCAGTCTTGGTGACGGGATGCGTCCCGGCTGTCTGGCTGATGCTACAGACCGCACTCAGCTTGAAGAGCTCCTTACGCTCGGCGAACTGAGGGACAGGGCTGTTGAAAGAAATGTGCAGGTAATCATCGAAGGGCCCGGACATGTGCCGCTGAATCAGGTGGAACTGAACGTGAAGATCGAGAAGGAAATATGCAAGGGCGCTCCGTTTTATGTGTTGGGCCCTCTTGTTACGGATATCGGCATGGGCTACGATCATATCACGGCTGCGATCGGAGGCGCTGTTGCAGGCGCAGCAGGAGCTGATTTTCTCTGTTATGTAACGCCGTCAGAGCATATCAGGCTTCCGACAATAGAGGACGTGAAGGAGGGTGTGATCGTATCGAAACTCGCTGCCCATGCGGCGGATATTGCCAAGGGCATCAAGGGGGCGATGGATGCGGACATCAGAATGGCAAAAGCGAGGAAGGCCCTTGACTGGAACGGACAGATCGCATGCAGTCTGAACCCTGACAAGGTACGCCAGTGGAGGGCGGAGGTCCCGCCGACAGAGCAGGAAGTATGCAGCATGTGCGGCGAATTCTGTGCGATCAGGACTGTTGACAGGGCGCTGCATAAGAAGTAGGGGCAAAGGCCGGAAATGAATAAGCTGAAGGGAAGTTTGTCAGGGACTGCCGAAGCGGTCCTTCTGATGGGCCCTACAGGATCCGGCAAGACTCCGCTTGGTCTTTATCTCGAGCAGGAGGGAATGGCAGGCAGAAGATGCCATCATTTTGATTTTGGCCATGAACTGCGACAGCTTGCTTCGGCTGAGAAACCTCCTGAGGACTTTTCTCAGGCTGAACATCAATTTATACGCGATGTTCTTGAAAAGGGGCTGCTCCTTGAGGACGGGCATTTCTCAATAGCGGAAAAAATCATTGAGAATTTTCTTGATGACCGTGGATATGGCAGGTCTGATCTGCTTATTCTCAATGGGCTTCCCCGTCATATTGGACAGGCTGGGGATATGGCCAAACTTGTGAATATCATATGCCTTTTCGTGCTTGAATGCACTGCTGAAGATGTATGCAAAAGGATTGATATGAACACAGGCGGTGACAGGACGCACAGGACTGATGATGCTGAGGCTATGATCAGAAACAAGCTTGATATATATAACAGCCGCACCGCGCTGCTTATCGACTATTATTTACGACAGGACGCTCTTCTTCTGAAGATGAGAGTGGACCCCTTTTCCACCGCGAAGACGCTTTACTCCCGGTGCGTATCGTTTTTCTCCTCCGCCTCCTGATTTTTTTGAGCGCCTGGCCTGAAAAGGCTATAATGAAGCTGTGGTTTTGTGCCAAGCTATCCATTATATGATCTACTTCAAGGAGAATAAACTTCATGACCCGTATACAAGTCCGTATCCTGTCCTTCATACTGTTTCTTATGGCACCGGCCATGTCGGGCGCTAATGATGCGATCCCGCTTCATGTCCTGCATGTGAGGTTCGATCTTGCTGAAAACAAACTCTTCGGCAGATCTCAGATTACCCTCCCGCCTGGAAAGGCATGGACTATCCATGTCGGGCGCCTGAGGTTGACCTCTGTATCAGCAGACAGGGGGTCTTTATCCTTTCAGAAGTCCGGAGAAGCCATTGCAGTCATTGCCGGAAATACGTCAAATGTGCTGACAATAGAGTATGAAGCGGAGTATGCCTCAACGGGCAGAAGCGGCAGGGACGACGGAATCGAGCAGTCCAATATAGTCAGGATGGATGCAATTGCGCTTGTTAACTCGTGGTATCCCTCGCTTGAAGGTCCTGCTGTATTCAGGGCCGGCGCCTCATTGCCCGAAGGATTTGAAGCTGTCTCAGAAGCAGAGGAAATTGCGGTCAAAGAGCTGCCCGACAGGACCAGGGAGTTCTCTTTTATTTTTGACCACCCAGTCGACAGTATCAACCTCATTGCTGGCAGATATATTGTGGAAAGAGCACGCCACGGCAATATTGATATTATTACCTATTTGTTCCCTGAAGAGAGGGAACTCAGCAGGAAATATCTCGAATACACAATGAAATACCTGGATATGTATGAAAATCTCCTCGGCCCTTTTCCCTTTAAACGGTTCTCAGTTGTTGAAAATATCCTGCCGACCGGTTATTCCATGCCTACATACACCTTGCTTGGCAGGGACGTTGTTCGGCTGCCGTTTATTGTCGAGACCTCTCTTGGACACGAGATACTGCACCAGTGGTTCGGCAACGCCGTCTATATCGATTACAAGAGCGGTAACTGGGCTGAAGGCCTTACTACCTACCTTGCTGACCATTACTATGAGGAGTTGCAGGGTAAGGGCTGGGAATACCGCAAACATATATTGACCGCCTATCAGAGCTACATTACTTCTGATAATGACTTCTCATTAAAGGACTTCTCCTCAAGGACGGACAGAGCTACAGCCTCGGTCGGATATGGGAAAACCGCTATGGTTTTTCATGCGCTGAAGGAACTGCTTGGACCTGACCTCTTCTTTGGATCTCTGAGAGAGTTTTATAAGGGAAACAGGTTTCGGACTGCATCATGGCCTGCTTTGCAGAAGGCCTTTGAAGCGGTTTCCGGAAAGGAGCTGGCCTGGTTTTTTAAACAGTGGGTCGAGGGCAAAGGTGTTTTGGATTTTGACATCAGTAACGTTATGGTGAAATATGAGGGTTCAAAGGCCCGTATCCTGTTTGAGATCAGGCGGAAGTCAGGTCCTGATCGTTTTATGCTTCCGGTGACGCTCAAAACGGACAAAGGCGACATGCGAAGGACTTTTGAGGTGACAAAGGAGAACTCATCTTTTGAAATAGAGACGCAGGCTATGCCAGTAGAACTCGTGGTTGATGACAATTATGATCTCTTCAGAAGGATTACGGATGACGAGGCCGCGCCTGTTGTTGCGATGCTTCTTGGCGGAGGCAAACGAATATATGTGATTCCTGCAGGAAAAGAGCAGAAAGATAAAGACCTCTCAGCTTTTGTTATGGATAATGGTTTCGTGGAAAGGAAAGAGGAAGAGCTGAAACATGAGGACATTAGAAACTCATCTTTGATACTCCCGGCTGATTCCGTGACCGCAAAGAGGCTGTTTGCGAGTGTCAGTATGCCTGAAGGTGACTTTTCTGTTGTAATGAAGTTCAATCCCTATAGCAGGGCCAATGTCATTGCTCTTACGGCAGGCGCCTTTTCTGAGGCTGCCGGGAAGTACATAAGGAGGATTACTCATTACGGTAGATACGGTACTCTGGCTTTCAGAGACGGAAGAAACATTGTCAAGTCAACCGGTATTGCTGAGCGGGGAATTCGGGTGAGGCTGGAGGAAGAGGTGCAGGGCGTTGAGATTCCTCATATAACTACTGCAGCGCAGATCATTGAGAAGGTGGCGGGAAAAGAGATCGTCTATGTGGGAGAAATGCATGACCGCTTCTCACATCACCGCGTGCAGCTACAGGTGTTAAGAGAGCTCTATAAAAAGAACAAAAAACTGGCCGTTGCAATGGAGATGTTCCAGAAACCGTTTCAGAATACGCTTGACGATTACATCTCAGGCAAGATCGATGAAAAGACATTCCTCAAAAACTCGGAATATTTTAAACAATGGGCCTTTGATTATAACCTTTACCGTGAGATACTTCTCTTTGCCCGGGAAAATAGTATTCCAGTCATAGCCCTGAATATTAAAAGGGAGATCGTCTCCAGGGTCTCCAGGAGCGGCCTGCTTGCTCTT
>JAGVHR010000148.1 GCA_020056455.1 Thermodesulfovibrionales bacterium | reverse complement strand
TGCGCTGGGTAAAGGCCCATGCGTCTCTGGGGTCTCTGCCTTTCAGGATGATTTCAATCCCTCTGAACATGGTGCTTGAACTCCATGCGTCAACAACTTTGCCGCCTTCAACTTTTGCCTCTATCCTGAGATGACCTTCGATTCTTGTGATTGGATCAATTACTAATTTTGCCAATGTAACTCACCTCCCTCTTATTATTAGCGTGGAAGCCCGGAAGTCTGGAAGTTCGAAAGTTTTCTAACTTCTGCGCTTCCGCGCTTTCTCACTGTTTCTCTTCCTTCTTGGGCGAAATAGCCCTTCCAATTCCATGAATTACAAGACCGGCGGCTGTAGCTGCGGCAAGTCCTGCGCCGACTTTATCAGCCGTGCTCTCAATGCTTACTCCGGGGACCTTTGGGAGTCTCTTGTAGAATGGGGTCATTGTATCCCAAAAATGAGGCTCGGAACATCCGATACACCCGTGTCCTGCCTGAACAGGCCAGCTTGTGCCTGCATTGTATTTAACGGTTGGACAGTTATGGAATGTTTCGGGTCCTTTGCAGCCCATTTCATACAGACACCATCCCTGCCTGTGTCCCTCGTCTCCCCACTGTCTTGCGAATTGTCCTGCGTCAAAATGCGCCCGTCTTTCGCAATTGTCATGGATCCTTTTTCCAAAGGCGAAAAGAGGTCTTCCAAGTTTATCCGTATTCGGCAGTGTTCCGAATGTCAAATAGTGCACAACTGTAGCAGTAATGTTCTCTGCATTCACCGGACAACCGGGCAAATTAATTACGGTTGCATTCGGCACCGCCTCTTTAACACCGACTGCTCCTGTTGGGTTAGGGAGTGCAGCAGGAATGCCGCCGTGTGTAGCGCAGGTGCCGACGGCGATTGTCGCTATTGCATTACCGCAAACTTCCCTTGCAATATCAACTGCGGTCCTGCCCCCGATACAGCAATATATCCCGTCGTCTTTCAGGGGGATTGCGCCCTCTACCACAACAAAATAATTCCCTTTATGATTTTTTACTACATCCATGAGCGACTTTTCTGCCTGTTTCCCAGCCGCCGCCATTATTGTTTCGTGATATTCAACAGCAAAAACATCAAGGACGATGTCTCCGACAACCGGCGCCGTGGCCCTCAATAAAGCCTCCGTATCTCCGGCACAGTCCTGAAACTCAAGCCACACAAGATATGGTTTTTTACCACTGCTGATAGCTTCTGCTATCTGGGGGACCATTGAAGCAGGCAAAGCCAGCAATGCAGCCATACCGGTGCAGAACTTCATGAAGGCCCTGCGGGATATACCTTTATCGCCGAGAGATCCCATTGATTCTGATGCTTCCAGCAAAAAATCATCAGACAAAAATTTCATAAAGTCACCTCCTTTTTATGAATTAAGGATATTAATAGCGTTTCTCTTACCTGAAAAATTATCATAAAAGCGCGTACTTGTCAACAGAAATATTGTTCTGTTATAAATAGTTAGATGAAGGTTTTGTATCTACCTGCTTTTCCTGAGCATCTCTTTTGCATGTTTTAATGATAGCTCTGAAGTTTCACCGCTCAGCATCCGGGCAATTTCTGCGGTCCTGTCATCTTTTTCAATCCTGCTTATTTCAACAATTGTTCTGTCTTTTTTGACCTTTTTTTCAATTTTAAGATGCCTGTCGGCATATGATGCAATCTGGGGAAGGTGAGTTATGCATACTACCTGATGGTCAGTTGAAAGGTTTCTTAATTTCTGCCCGACTGTTTCGGCGGTCCTTCCGCCGACCCCGGCGTCAATTTCGTCAAATATAAGGACAGGTATTTTATCTGCTTTTGCCATGATACTTTTTAATGCAAGCATAATCCTTGAGAGTTCACCGCCGGATGCTGTCTTTGACAGAGGTTTAAGGGCTTCACCTATATTAGGGGAGATTAAAAATTCAATATTATCAATTCCCGTCCGGGTCGCTCTGAAACCGTCTGTTGTATCATCGCCTTTTTCCTGAGTGATGAGGATTGAAAACCTGGTGTCGGGCATTGCCAGCTCTGAAAGCTGTGACACAACCTCAGACTCTATTTTTTTTGCTACCGACTTCCTCTTCTTTGAAAGTCTCCGTGCCTTTTCTGTCAGATTATCTTTGAGCTTTTCAAGGTCTTTCCTCAATCCTTCCAGTGTTTCTTCAGAATGCTGAAGACCCTCAAGCTCAATGATCGACTTATCTCTGTAATCAAGGATTTCCTGAACGTTGTTCCCGAACTTTCTCTTCAGCCCTTTTATCAGCTCAAGCCTTTCCTGCACCTGTTCAAGCCGGTTGGGATCGTAATTCAGGCTGTCTTTGTAATCCCTGAGAAAATATCCTGCCTCTTCAAGCAGGGGAGGTGCGTTTTTTAAGGATTTGAAGGCGTCATTGGCCCGGGAATCGATATTCGAAATTTCCCTGAGAGAATCAAGTATGCGTGAAAGTTTCGTAATGCAGGATAAGTCTGATGCATAAAGAGAATCATATGCCTCATTGGCAAGTTCAGCAAGGCGGCCTGCGCTGCCTAATATTCTTATCTCCTCTGTA
>JAGVHR010000192.1 GCA_020056455.1 Thermodesulfovibrionales bacterium | reverse complement strand
GAAGCAATTCAACCTGAAGGATGAGGACGGATCACTTGTGGCGGATATAGTAGAGGACAGCCCTGCTGATAAGGCAGGCCTGCAAAGAGGAGATGTAATTCTTGAATACAACGGAAAAAAGATTGATGAGCCTGCGGCCCTGAGAAATTTGATCGCCAATACTGTCCCGGGGGACCGGCATACGGTAAAAATCCTGCGGGACGGAAATATCAAATCCTTTGCCATTGTTATCGGCGAACTGCCGGTCGATGCGCAACAGGCTGCTGAGACTGCTGATTTCCAAAATGTTCTGAAAGGCATCCGCGTCCAGGACATGGGCCCGGAGATCGCAAAAAAACTCAAGATCCCTGAAAAAATCAGGGGCGTGATCATCAGTGATGTCGATGACAGCAGCTCTGCGACAGGAGTTCTGGCCCAGGGCGATGTAATACAGGAGATCAACAGAAAGAGAATAACCGATGTAAAGAGCTATCAGGAAACCGCATCCAGGATCAAAAAGGAAGAATCAGTCCTTCTCCTTATCTTCAGAGGCGGCTCTTCACTCTTTGTAACACTTCAGCATAAATAAGCTGAACTACTCAGGTTGCATGGGACTATAATCAGGGACCTGAACACCTACAGTCTACCCACCTGAGCAGTTACGCATAAGGACATAAAAAGGGAGGCGGAAACGCCTCCCTTTTTATGAGTATATTGCGCGGACGATTTAGATGTCGTAATAGAGGAAAAACTCGTAAGGATGCGGCCTCAGCCTGAGGGCATCAACTTCCTTTGACCTCTTGTAGCTGATCCATGTATCGATGGCATCCTGGGTAAAGACATTGCCCTTGAGCAGGAATTCGTGGTCTGCTTCCAGCGCATCAAGCGCCTCTTCAAGACTGCCCGGCATGGTCGGGACTGAGGCAAGCTCTTCAGGGCCGAGATCATAAATGTCCTTGTCGAGCGGCTCGCCCGGATGGATCTTGTTCTCGATGCCGTCCAGTCCTGCCATGAGCATGGCGGAAAACGCGAGGTAAGTGTTGCAGGATGGGTCAGGGAACCTCACCTCTACCCTCTTTGCCTTCGGATTTGCCGAGTAGGTAGGTATTCTGATGGAGGCTGATCTGTTGCGTGCAGAGTATGCGAGGTTGACCGGCGCTTCAAAGCCGGGCGTCAGCCTCTTGTATGAGTTGGTTGTAGGATTGGTCAGGGCAGCAAGGGCATGCGCGTGCTTCAGCACACCGCCGATATAATAGAGGGCCATCTCGCTCAGCCCGGCATAGCCGTTGCCTGCGAAAAGCGGCTTACCCTTCTTCCAGATCGACTGATGACAGTGCATGCCTGAACCGTTGTCGCCAAAGAGCGGCTTGGGCATAAAGGTGGCGGTCTTATTGTGCCTCCGGGCTACGTTTTTGATGATATATTTGAAAAGCATATTTTTATCAGCCATCTTTACAAGAGAGTCGAACCGCATATCGATCTCTGCCTGTCCTGCTGTAGCAACTTCGTGATGCTCGCGCTCAACATATATGCCGCACTTCAGCATCTCCACGACCATTTCGGTCCTGAGATTGACCTGGCTGTCAGTAGGAGGCACAGGAAAATAGCCTTCCTTGTGTCTCGGCTTGTAGCCGAGGTTCGGGTTTTCGTCGCGGCCCGAGTTCCAGATGCCTTCTGAAGACTCGATGAAGTAATAACCGCTGTGAGCATTCTGGTCGAACTGAATACCATCGAAGATAAAGAACTCCGCCTCAGGTCCAAAATAGCAGGTATCACCAATGCCGGTGGACTTCAGGTAAGCCTCAGCCTTCTGCGCGATGAAACGCGGGTCCCTTGTGTACTGTTCTTTTGTGATCGGATCAACGATATTGCAGATAAGGCTGAGGGTAGGATACTCCATGAAAGGGTCCATGAAAGCTGTCTCAGCGTCAGGGACAATCAGCATATCCGAGGTGTTTATGGCCTGCCATCCCCTGATGGATGAACCGTCAAAGCCAAGGCCTTCTTCAAATACCTCTTCCTTCAGTTCTGCAATAGGCACTGCGAAGTGCTGCCAGATTCCTGGAAAATCAAGGAATTTGAAGTTTGCCATCACCGCCTTGTTTTCCTGGGCCATCTTGATTACGTCTTTTGCTGTCATTGCTCCTCCTGTAATTTAATTAAGATAATAAGGTAGAGGTAAAGGCAGAGATCCTTATCCTGACTTTACCTGTTTTCTTTACCTTTGCCTTGCGCTTATACTGCTGTCTCTCCCTGCTCTCCTGTCCTGATCCTGATCACTTCTTCAATGGGATATACGAATATTTTGCCGTCGCCGATCTTGCCGGTCCTGGCAACTTTTTCGATTGTGCTCACAACACTGGAAGCAAGTGCGTCTGACGTCACGATCTCGAGCTTGATCTTGGGAATAAAGTCAACGATATACTCAGCCCCGCGATATAACTCTGTGTGGCCTTTTTGCCTGCCGAAACCCTTCACTTCTGTCACTGTCATGCCCTGGATGCCTATCTCGTTAAGGGCGTCTTTCACTTCATCAAGTTTGAAGGGTTTGATGATTGCCTCGATCTTCTTCATATCTCACCTCCTTAAGGTAGCTTATAAATCTGCAAGCCCGCCGGTTTATCAGCCCGCAGGAAAAAATGCCTTATAAAAACTGAGCGCCCTCGCAGCATAGTCCGCATAATATGCCTCAGTCTCCCGTGCTATCTTCTCCAGGTCAACCGGCTCGTTTTTCATCCAGTCGATGATCATCTGTCTGCCGACTTCAATATGAAACTGAAACGCATAGGCCAGGCCACCGTATCTGAACGCCTGGTTGGGATAAAGATCAGACCCTGCGAGCCGTTCAGCTCCGGCAGGGATATCAAAGGTCTCTCCATGCCACTGAAAGACCTTGCAGTGTCTTCCTTCAGGCGCAAGGCGCGCCATAAGTGGGTCCTTCAGCCCTGTTTCCTTCAGTTCGATATCATACCAGCCGATCTCCTTCTCAGACCCGGCATAGACCCTTGCACCCATAGCCTTAGCCATAAGCTGGGCGCCGAGGCAGACGCCAAAAACCCTTTTCCCTGTATTCATGAATTGTTCAGCAAGCCTCATCTCCGCAGTAAGATAAGGATACTCATTTTCATCATTAACACTCATGGGCCCGCCCATCATTACAAGGCTGTCAAATCCATCCCCTGAGGGAACAGGCTCTGAGGCGAGATCCGCAATAGTATGGGGAATACCTTTTTGCAAAAGGAAATCCCCGAGCGTACCAGGTCCCTCACTGCTGATATTTTTCAGAATCAGTACTGACATAATTCAAAATATAAGCAAGATATTTGCCATTTTGATTATCCTTTGAATTCAACATATTTCAGAGAAACTAAATAACAAAATGCCTGTTTATTGAGCAGCGCTGCCTCATTTTCAGGCAAATCAGATCCAGCCCCCAACAACATATGTCAGCAATATACCAGAAATATATTGCATTTCACAATTCTCAATGATAAATTTTACTTATCACAACAGAAATTTTCTCTGAGGGGCCTATGACAAATTCAATATTTCGTGCAGTTTTTTTTTACGGGCTTTCGGTCATGCTTCTTTTATTGAACACTTCCTGGGGCGAAGCAGCAGGGGAGCGGCTTTGGGTAAAACGCTACGGTAATCTTTATGCAGGCGCTGACTATGCGCGGGGCATGGTTGTCGACAAAGATGGAAATGTTATTGTCACAGGTCAAAGCCTCGGGTATGCCGATACATATTATGACTACGCAGTGGTGAAGTATGGGCCCGCCGGCAACAGGCTTTGGGTCAGGCGTTATAACGGAGGACCCGGCGCCTATGACGAACCCTTCGGGGTTGCGACCGACCGCGAGGGCAATATCATCGTTACAGGCAAAGGCATTGGTCAGCGCGGCGTTGGTCTGCCGGATATCGTCACTGTCAAATACAGCCCTGCCGGAGTTCTGCAGTGGGCGCGCCGATACTTCGGCGGCGACGCCGGGCATGAAGAAGGACGGGCAGTAATCACCGATTCAGCAGGCAATATATATGTTGCAGGTATTGTATCGTCAACCTCCAACAACTATCATGACGCTGTTCTCATCAAGTACAGTCCTGCCGGTGTCCGGCTCTGGGTCCGAACATACGACGCGCCTTTTCATGATAATGACGGGTACTTCGCCGTGGCAGTCGATGGTGCCGACAATGTTTTGGCCGCAGGCTTTTCGATCCAAAGCGGTCTTAATCTTTCAGACGTGATAACAGCCAAATACAACCCGGCCGGCACTCGCTTATGGCTTCGCACCTATGATGATGAAGAAGGGCTCGACGATTGGGCCGAGTCTATCGCTATAGACAAGTGGGGTAATGCTGTTGTCACCGGTTCGCAGGGAGAATCATGCGACGCGGAAGGGGGATATTGCTTCAGCTATGCCACAATCAAGTACTCTTCAGCCGGCATTAGACAGTGGGTTGCAACTTATAATCCCAAGCCCACCAGCGATGACCTTGCCCACGCGGTCAGGGTCGACAATGCCGGAAATGTGTATGTTACCGGAGAAAGTTCATGGACCAGCGCTTTTTATGACTTTGCAACGGTCAAATACTCTCCGGCCGGCAATCAGTTATGGGCCAAACGCTTCGACGGCGTGGGCCACGGCAATGATATGGCTTACGGCCTTGCTGTCGACTCGAAGGGCAATGTGATTGTTGCAGGCCAGAGTTACGCCAGCCTCGACGCTGAAAGCGACTTCACAGTTGTTAAATATTCTTCAGGAGGAGCCCGAAAATGGGTAAGGCGCTATAATGGGCCGGGCGATGGCATGGACACGTCATTCTGTGTGGCCGTTGACAATCAGGATAATGTCTATGCCGCCGGGTTCAGTCTCGGCCAATCAACGACAGCAGAGGATTTTGTTACGATCAAGTATGCGCCGTAGGGCGTCAGGTCCTGATATTGACTGACCGTGCTGCTTATGGTAAAAATAGTCATTGGATCTTCCCCATGTATCCAGGCTGATAGAGCAGGCTATTGATAGGAGGTGACAGAAGAGGCATTTAAAAGCTGCTCAGTCTTTCAACTAAATTTCTTAAGGAGGTAGCTGACCATGAAGGGCATTGAGAAGAAATTGATATGTGCTTCTGTACTTGTTGTTCTGATGGTTTTACCATTTGCAAACAATGTATTAGCCGGTAGCGTTGGATCAGGAGTCACAGGAGCAGGGACAGTTGAGAGGCCACTTTGGTCATCTGAGCCTCCGGCTCCTGGTGATGCCCGGAGCAATCTTCTCAGTAGAGGATTGGACAAGATCAACCTGCCGGGACCGGCATTGCGGATTACGGGGACACCTGCATCTCCTGATCCTGCTTCAGAGACCCCGGCAGAAGACCTGACTTTGGCGCCCGGCACACTCGTTGTAAAGAAGAACTCCAGTCTGGCGTCAATAGTCCCGGCAGGCTATGCATCACACGTGCTTGAGCCTTCTGTTGCCAACGATGGAAAGTATGTTTTTTACACAGCCAACTGGTTCGCTGCGCGCTCCACAAATTTAGGAACCTCATGGGTATTTACCGATCCATTTGCTGGCTTTGCAGCCCCCAATGCGTTCTGCTGCGACCAGGAAACTATCCATGATCCAGGCAGAAGAATGATTATATGGTTAAGACAGGGTTCTAAAGTTGCTGCTTCCGGAGAAAACCAGATCAAGGTCGGAGTATCAAAAGACGGTGGCGCTACTTTTTGTACGTATACCTGGTCGCCGACAACTTTCAATGCAGCCTGGACCGGTCAATGGTTTGACTACCCGCATTTAGCAGTGAGTGATAACTATCTCTGGTTTGCAACAAACATGTTCAGTTCAGCCGATGCCTGGACAAGGACTGTCATGCTCAAATTGAATATGGACAATCTGGCTGCATGTGCAGGAGTCGGTTATGGCTGGTATCAGTCTCAGGCCTCTGACGGCGCTGCAGCGCGCTTCAATTTCACGCCTGTTCAGGGCGCCACTACAACAATGTATTTCGGAACACATAATGACACTTCCTCTTTCAGGATATATAAATGGCCTGAAAGCGCTTCATCTCCTTCTTTTGTCGACAGGAGCATCCCTGCCTGGACATCGACCTTCAAGGGGTCTGCAACATGCACGACAACAGATGGGTTCAATCCCTGCGCAAGGACAGACCATAGGGTATTGTCCGGCTTCAGGGCAGAATGGGACACACTCCCTGGAGAAAAGGTCCTTGGCTTTTCATGGAATGTAAAACAGGATGCCACCCACGCAAAGCCATATACCAACGTTGTGATCTTCAAGGAAAGAGACCGGAGCTATGTGTCAAACCCGGCCCTGTGGAGCTCCGACACTGCCTATATCTACGCCAATTTTTCCCCTAATGCACGGGGACATCTCGGGTATACCGCTACAAAAGTGTCTACTTACCCGAGTCACATTATCGGAATCGATGATGATTACAATGTAGCGCCTGCGCCCTGGTCCATAACAACTGTTGGAACAGGCGTAAAAGGCCCGTCAGACAATAAATGGGGAGACTATTCGAGGACCCGGCCCCTCTCGCCTGCAGCACTGCACTGGGCAGCTACAGGGTATTTCCTTGACGCAGCATCTGTATCGCAGCCCAAGTTTGTCATATTCGGACGGGAACGCGACAATAACGCGTATTCCCGCTGGTCCCTTTACTAAACCGGTGTTAAAGGGGAACGGGCATGTCCGTTCCCCTTTATGTTTGAGGGAATTTACTGAATGCCATTTCTAAAGAGATCGCTCGCGTCAGGCATTATCAGCCTCTATCTTTGTATTTTCCCGACCATGGGATGCAGTGGCCAGACCACTCAAAGCGGCTATGGACAATTGACAGGCACTGTCACATTTGCCGGCGTTGATTGTCCGCCCGGCCGGATACAGGTCCCACCATGCAGCGGTCCATATCCTGATCACGAGATAAATATATACAAAGATGACGGCAGGACAGTGGCAGCAAAAACGATATCTGATAAGGACGGAATGTTTGCAGCAGTTCTACAGCCGGGCAGCTATGTCATATATGCCTTCGGAAGCGTATCTAATCCCAATATCAAAACTCCTCAGATAATAATAATGGAATCCGGCAAAACAGTAATATTCAATATCCGGATAGATACAGGCATCAGATGATGTTATTTTGTGATAGCCGCAATATCTTAAAAATAACAGCCTTTTTGGCGCTTGGCCTGATCGCATCTCTACCAATGACAACTATAGTCAGCAATTCCACAGCCTCGTCTGATGAACTTCCACTCTCACCTTCGTCAATAAACATCTTGATTGAAAGAGATGAAAATACCGATCTGATTTCTGTCAATGTATCGGATACACAGCTCCAATTACTCCTGACCGGCATCTCATATGCAGCGGGCTTCAGGATTCATGGCAGCATTCCTTCCGGGCCGGCTGTCTCATTTTCCTGCCGCAGAACGCCTCTCACCACTGCGCTGAGACAGCTTCTGAACAAACATAATTTTGGCATGATTCTGATTTTCAGCAGCACGACTCCGGAAAAAATAGATGATATTTTCCTCGTCCGAAAGTCCTCAACCGCCTGGACAGCAGGCGTTCTGAGTGACAATAACATCAGTGTAGCTGCCGCAACTCATGATCAGGCAGATTCAGCGGTCATCAGTGAGGTTTTAGAACATGATGCCCAGATCAAGGATCTTCTCGCCCTGGCAGATCATGCAGAGCCGGATACACGAGTACAGGCGCTGGAAGCTCTCATCCTGCATGAAGGCAATTCCGAGGTGCGCGCAAGGCTCATTGCAGCTATGTCAGATCAGGTCTCAAATGTTCGCTCCACTGCTATAGCATTGATAAGTTCTTTTATTACCCGGTGGCCCGATGCTGAAGAAGCAACGCTTGGACTGCTCTCAGATAACTCCCCATCCGTAAGAATGATAGCTCTTATCGCGCTTCATGAAGCCTCAAGCATAAGATTCCCTGAAGCCCTGCGCATGGCAAATTCAGACTACGATCCCGAGGTGCGTAATATCGCGCGGGAAATTTCAGGCGCAGACTTGACAGACCTGTAAAATATCGTAATTCCCGCGAAGGCGGGAATCCATGGGGCGAGTAACTACATGAAAAACATAAATTCCCGATTAAGAACTTCCGGCATGGCAGTCATGGACAGGACTTGTCAAAAGATTATCGTATTTCACAAAACACAACACAGGTTGCAGATTTTTTATAAAACCGGCAGATTTGACTGCGTTTGGGCAGCTGTTTATAATGAAGGCTTGGAAATGGGCGGTTAGCTCAGTTGGGAGAGCGCCACGTTCGCAACGTGGAAGTCGGGGGTTCGAATCCCCTACCGTCCACCATTAATATCATCGGCCTGCAGGCGCGGAGGGCTCCTCCGGCTTTTTCTGCCCGGGATTAAGAAGGATTATGCTGATCCTGCGATTCCTCGGATCATTGGGACTGTCGTGGATCAAAGGATCTGTTGCAGCGTATCCCGCAACCCTGTTGATTCTGTCCGGATTCAGACCGTTATGCTCCAATTCTTTTCTGGCGGCTGATGCCCGGTCCGTTGAAAGCTCCCAGTTCGTATAGCGGTTTGATGAGTAGCTGAGCGCGTCAGTATGGCCCTCAATCGCGAGCTTGCTGTTCGTATTATTGACGTTCTCTGTTATCACCTTAAGTATGCGTTTTGCTTCAGGCGTAAGCTCAGGACCACCGAGAGGGAACATGAGTTTGCCCTCCTTGTCCGTGAGCTGAATTCTAACGCCGCCCTCAAACACATCCACAAGGATCTGGTCCTTGACATCAGCCAGGCTGGACTCTATCGCTTCTTTGAGTTTATTCTTGACTCCCTCAGGAACAAACGTATCAGTAGCCTCTTTGCCGAGTTCCTTATCAATATTGCTGAAGCTCCCTCCGCTGTCACCGGTCACGCCGCCGGGCCTGTCAAGCATCATGGACGTGCCGCCTTTATCAAAAAGACTGAAGGATTTGAAATAAGCTGAAAGTTTTGCGCGCTTCTCAGGGGCGACCATTGAAATAAGCCACAGGAGAAGAAAAAATGCCATCATCGCTGTCACGAAATCCGCGTAAGCGACCTTCCAGCTTCCGCCGTGGTGCCCGCCGTGGCCGGCCTTCTTTACCTTTTTGATGATAATGTTCTTCTGGGCCTTCATTTATTTCTGATACCTTTTTCCAGCTCCATGAAAGTCGGGCGTTCCTTGCCGCCTATGGCCCTTCTGCCGAGTTCAACCGCCATCTGTGGAGCAGCCCCGCCGACAAAAGCCACAAGAGCAACCTTGATTACTTCAAAGTAAATGCCCCTTTCCTTTGCCTGGTTCTCAAGATTCGTAGCGATCGGACCGACAAAGCCATAACACATAAGAACACCAAGAAAGGTACCGACAAGGGCCGCGCCGATATGATGGCCAAGGACAGAGGGCGGCTCGTCAATCTTCCCCATGGTCAGGACAACGCCGAGTACTGCGGCAACGATTCCAAGGCCCGGCAGTGCATCAGCAACCTTTGTGATACTCTCCGAGGGGACCATCTCCACCTGATGGTGTGCGCTGATATCAACATCCATTAGGCTCTCAAGCTCATGAGGCGGCATATTGGTGGTGATCATGACCTTGAGGTTATCGCAGATGAAATCAAGCGCATGATGATTGGAAAGGACTGACTTATACTTACTGAAAAGCTGGCTCTTCTTCGGGTTCTCAATTTCCGCCTCTATCGATATAAGTCCATCCTTTCTAATCTTTGAAAAGATAGTGCTCATAAGGGAAAGAAGTTCAAGATACTCTTTTTTTGTTGCAGCGCCGGCGCTGAAAATCGTACTGATATTTTTAAAAACCAGTCCGACGATCCCCCCTGGCGATGAAATAAAAAACGCGCCAAGGGCAGCTCCAAAGATAATTATAAACTCGGCAGGCTGCCACAGCACATGGAGGTTGCCTCCTCCCATGAGGAAACCTCCTACTACAGCTACAACAACCACAACAAAACCTATAATTGTGAACATATCTGATAACCTTTCATGTTTTATCTGTATTCAATATAACGTTCAGCTTCTATCTGCAACTACTCATTTCAAAGGAAGTTCGATATTAAAAACCGTGTCTGCTCCTTCCCCGCATTCCACATGGAGCGAGCCGCCATGCTCAAGCACAATCCCGTAGGAAATGGAAAGTCCCAGACCAGTGCCCTTGTTTACAGCTTTGGTGGTAAAAAAAGGATCAAATATCCTTGGAATATTCTCCTTAGGAATACCCATGCCGTTATCCGCTATGCTCACCATAATCCGCTGCCTGTCCCTGTCATACCGGACCTTGATGATAATCTTTCCCACCTGGCTGCTCTCTACTATAGCATCCTCAGCATTCATAAGAATATTCAGGACCACCTGCTGTATCTGCTGGGTATCGATATAGGCAAGGGGTATGTCTTCTCCATATTCCCTGATAACTTCTATCTTGCGGTTCCGGTGCCAGTATGCCCTGAGCTCCACGGTTTTATCAATAAGTTCATGGATATATTCAAGGTTCTTTTGAGGGGCCTGCTGTCTGGAAAAACAGAGCAGACTGTCGATAATGACCCTGCAGCGCTCGGCAGATTTGTATATCTTATCAAGGTCACGCCTGATGGCCTCATCCTTTACCTTAAGGCCGAGGATCTCGGTATAACCCAGAATGCCTGTCAGGGGATTATTAAGTTCATGGGCCACGCCTGAAACAAGCCTGCCCAGCGAAGCAAGCTTATAGGTATGATAAAGCTTGCCTTTAAGGTCGATAAGTTCGGTTATGTCCTTTATGACATAAACATAGACTTCCTCGTCATCATACCTGGCAGGAAAGACGCTGACCACATAGGAGCTTTCATTGACCATAATCTCTTTTGTAATGACCGCACCTGTTGTGCCTGCATCAGCAGCAAGCTCTTCAGGCTGAGGGATCTCAAAGCCTAACAGCTCGTTTATGTCCCTGCCGCGCAGTTCCCTCGGATGACATCCGTATCGGGCGGCAAAAGAGACATTGGCATTTCTTATACGACAGTCCCTGTCGACAACAAAGATAAAATCCCTGACCGCATCAACAGTGGCCTGCCAATGCGCCTGGCTCCTGACGACCTTTTCGATAAACGCGTTGTCCGCAGGGCCCTCTGCCTGCGGTTCGTGGTCCCTGCCGTTCTGTTTTTTCATCAATGCACCTGCCCCCAAAATACGCTGTTTATTTGTTGTTGGTAAGGATAACTATGTCCACACGCCGGTTCCTGGACCTTCCCTCCGGAACAGCGTTAGTGCTTTTCGGTCTGAACTCTGCATACCCCGCAGCTGAAAACCGCCCTGGAGGCAGATTATGCATATCCAACAGATACTTCAGAACACTCGTGGCCCTGCTCGTGGAAAGCTCCCAGTTCGAAGCATAGCCTGTCCGGCCGCTGCTCACAGGCACATTGTCGGTATGCCCCTCCACGATTACCCTATTGGGCATTTTTTTCAGAGCAGAGGCCACTGCATCAAGAGAAGACACAGCTTCCGTTCTGAGGGCCGCATGCCCGGAATCAAACAGCACATTGTCTCCGATCGAAAGAACAACGCCCCGCTCATCCCTTGCAATCTCCAGATCTT
>JAGVHR010000050.1 GCA_020056455.1 Thermodesulfovibrionales bacterium | reverse complement strand
TTTGTTTTTTGTCCTGAAGATATTGAGCTTGCCGCAAGTATTTTCAAGGAATGAAATGTCATATGAGGTGGATAGCCTGCAGTCTAAACAACCTGAGTAGTAACGGAAAGCTCTCATAACGGGGTGGTTGAATGGGTATTCGGGAAAGGAAAGAGAGAGAAAGAGAGAGAAGGCGGCAGCAGATAATAGTTGCCGCAAAGAGGGTATTTTCAAGCAGAGGCTTCAACAAGGCAACCATGGAAGATATTGCAACTGAAGCCGAGCTGAGCCCGGGCACCCTTTATCTGTATTTTAAAAACAAGGAAGAACTTTATGCCTCATTATCTTTAAGGATACTCCAGTATCTTCTGATACGTTTGGAGCATGTAAACAGGAAAAAAGATTTAAAGCCTGAAGATAAGATGGAATTATTGATTGAGGCAATGTATGATGTGTACGCGTTTGACCCTTTAATAATAATAAACATGTTCCAGCTTCAATCGAGCGAAACCTTAAAAAATTTATCTCCCCAGCTTCTGTCACAAATAAAAGATCTTTCCGGCAAATCGCTTGGTACAATAGCTGATATTTTTGAAGAGGGTGCGGCAAAAGGAGTATTTATCAAAAAACATCCGGTTGCTCTTGCCGATATTTTCTGGGCATTGTTTTCCGGGGTCATTCTCTGGGAATCAAGCAAGAAAATAATTAATGACGACAAGGATTACCTTAAATCAACCCTTAGGTTAGCTTTCGAAATATTCAGCAGGGGATTAAAGAAAGATGGACTCGTAAAAAGTCGAAATTCAGACGGCAAAGTGGATATCTGCAGAGAAAGTCTATCCAAAAATATTTGAAATTTCATCGTGTCCAGAATTCAGGAGTCAGAATCCAGAATTCAGGAGTCAGAATTCAGAATAGAGGCAGTGTAGGCCGCCAGCAGCTTGCTGACTTCTTCAAGTTGAGACATTAACTGCAAAGTATCACCATAAACAAGATCTTTGGACAGAATTAAATAGTACCGACATTCTTCAAGAGAGGCTTGTGCAATGTTCATATACCTGGCTTTATCCGGCCTTGTCTTTTTTTTAAAGCCTTCGGCTATATTAGCCGGAATAGAAATCGCAGCCCTCCTCATCTGCGAAGTAAGTCCATATATCTCATTTTTTGGGAAACTATCGCTAAAATGATACATGGATAAAACAAACTGATGTGCCTTTTGCCATACAATCAAGTCTCGAAAATCCTTAGCGGGCTTCCTTTCCATTCTGGCTCCTGAATTCTGACTCCTGACTCCTGAGTTCTGACCCCTGACCCCTGATCCCTGATCCCTGTTCTGCAGGGTCGTCGTTGCCCCCGTCACCATTTATAAGTAATGTTTATTAAAGCTAAATATGCCTCAGTCTCCTGTTCATAGTTGAGCCCTGCGTATGGGTTGTAAATGATATGTGTAAAATTTGTGGAATTTAAAAACTTACTTGTATTATTGGGGATTTTAATCTTATCTCCCTTGAGATATGAAAGGGCGAGATCAACGCTTATCTCGTAAGTTAATCTGATCCCGGCTCCGCATGAATAGATTTTCCAGCTCTGAACAGGGAGGGTCAGGTCAAAATATCTTTCCTGTACGGAGGTCGGCCTCGGCTCATAACCGGCCCTCAGGCAGAACCGATCGGTAAGCTGCCATTCGGCGCCGAAGCTTACGTGATATGTATCCTTCATGTTTCTTTCCAGTATGAGCTCATTTTTTGCGCCGGGATATCCAAGCAGTCTTGCTACCTGCAGGATCTGTATGTCCTGATCAAACACGAAAACATCCTTTTTAATGACCGACCAGTCCGCCCAGTGAAGATCGCACATAAGCCTCAAACTTTCAAACGGCCTCAGCATGACCCCGACCTGCGCCCGCTGGGGCTGGGTCCACTCTTCCAAAAAAACCGTTCCCGACTGCCGGGAAACCGCTTGGAAGGGAAGATCCAGTATTGCCGCGACGATAATCGTTGTCGGCGAGCTCCCGAACCAATTTACAAAGCTTTGCCATTCCCTGGAGTAATCGAAGACGTATTTGCCATGCAGCTTTGACTTTGCCTCGCTCTGATAGACTCCGCCAAAGGAGATCCACTCCGCCGGTTTCCAGAGAAACCCGACATTGAAAGAATTGTCCAGATCATCGTGAACATCGAGGGATAGAGTTCCCAGCCTCCCGTAAGTGGGAAGACCGCCTCCAAACCATGGAGCGGGCAACGTCAATTCAGAAAGAACGGGTATCTCAAGTCCTTTTGTAGCCTCGCCCAGAACATCTGTCAGCGCGACGATGTCATTCGGCGCTCTCAGGACGACCTCTGCGCCTTCGGCCGTCTGCCCCAACCCCACTGAAAATCCCATTGAAAACGTATCCGTCATCTTGCAGGCGACGGCGGGCGCCGCGTACACCAGGCGCTGATTATAAACAAGCGCCCCCCCAAACCGCGCCGGGTCGTCGTCATCTGCATGGCGAATGCCTACGCCAAATGGGGCATAAATCCCAAAACCAAACGTCCATTTCGATTCCGGCTCTCTGTAAGACATGCCGATATTCGGAGCCGCCAGGAAATGCTTTCTTCCCAAAAAGGGCAGGTACATCGCCCCACCGCCGGTCGACCCGCTTGTCCCCGCTACGGGATCATCGTTTTTCCCCATGAACCCTTCAAAGTCCGGATCTTTATAAAAGCGGGATGTCACTTCCAGTTTTATGGGCCACAACAGCCCGATGCTGAATTCCTTGTTTTCAAGAAGGCTCAGGCCTGCTGGATTATAGTGAATGGACATGATACCGGGCGGATAGGCGGTGACCGCGTTTCCCAGGGACATAGCCTTCGTGGACACCGCAAGTTGTTCATGCATGGTTGCATGCCCGGATGTCACGCAGTAAAAATAAAGAAACACGCATAACAGGACGCGGATATTCTTCAAAGCTCTCCTCTGACCCCTGACCTCTGACCCCTGACCCCTTTGCCCCCCCCTTGCCTCATGGACCAAATTTAAAAATTGAAAGGCAATCTGAACGACAGGGAAAAGTCAGGATCATTATTTGTCAAGCCGATGCTCGCCCCTATAGACACGGTCGTTTTTGGATTTATCCGCCAGCCGGTGCCTATGCTGAAGCTCGAGGACATAGAGGCAGCGGTGCTTATCTTTGAACCGTTCTCAAAATAATATGTGGAGCCAAGTGTATAACTCTGTGAAAATCCCAGGTTTAATGATACATTGTATGAAAGCGCATAGCCCAGCCCCATGTTGAAACCTATACTCGCACCCGGCTCAACTTTCTCCAATACTGCGGTTGAGTATTTATAGGACAGACCGGATGCACCTAAAATATATGTGTAACTCAGGCCGCCAAACGCGACCACAGGATCGAGCGTCTTGCTTGCGCTCGCCCCTCCGGTGAAAGACCAGAAGCCGGAACCGGTCGAAAGCTCCCGGTCGGTATCTATGGCATAGGGGCTCGCGCCGGTGGGAGTCCCTACACTGCCGGACAGTATTGTCGCGGGCCACTCGCCCCCGCTCTTGAAAGGTTGCCACCTGAAGCCGAAAGATATATCTCCCACATCCGATACCTCTTTGCTGTCGGTCACCCCAACATTTTCATATTTATAAACAAAGGGCAATGCGCCGGTGAAGGTGAGATTGTCATAAAAGGCATAGTCAACAGAAATAGTATGGGTTAAGGCATGTTTCTTTTCGTGCTCTATATCAAACGGTGCAATCCGATCTACAGAGTAATAACTATATCCGAAATTATAGTCCAGCCCCACCGTCCCGCTCCTGCGAAGCGTATATCTCCTGTCGGCGGCAGTGAGGATTTCCGCCTCCTTTGCCGTCTTTTCTTCTTCTGTAACCGCTAATTTTTCTCTCGCCCCAGCCTCTTTTCTCCTCACCTCAGCCTCTTTTTTAAGCTCCGCCATATCTCTTTCAAGTTTCTCTATCTTTTGCAGCAGTCCGGAACTTTCCGGGGCCTCTTTCTGAGGTTTTTCTTCAGCCTTGATATCCATCGCCGGGGCCTCTTTCTGAGGTTTTTCTTCAGCCTTGATATCTATCGCCGGGGTCTCTTCCTGAGGTTTTTCTTCAGCCTTGATATCCATCGCCGGGGCCTCTTCCTGAGGTTTCTCTTCGGCCCTGATATCCACCGCCGGGGCCTCTTCTTGAAGTTTCTCTTCGGCCCTGATATCCATCGCCAGAGAAAAAGCGAAAAAAATTGAAACGAAAAAAACCATCAGCTTCTTCACCGTCATTTTTACCCCCTCCTTTTCCCCGACCCCCGATCCGAGAGCTTTGCATAACACCCCCTTTTGCCCGATTACTGCGTCAGGCTCAAATTTCAATCCTCGAAATACTCAATGTATTCCTGTGGTTGAAATTATCG
>JAGVHR010000132.1 GCA_020056455.1 Thermodesulfovibrionales bacterium | reverse complement strand
TCCAGTTCCCCCTCATAGGAAAGCAGCATGATTACCGGGGTCTTTTCAAGCCCCTTGATGGAGTGGAGGGCCTTGCTCACCTTCAGGCCGTTTGTGCCTGAAAGCAGGAGATTCATAAATACCAGATCCGGCATGACCCTCTCCGCTGTCTCAAGGCCGCTGCCGGCCTCATGGGAAACTGAGACCTCGAGGCCCCTCCTGCCAAGCGCGAGCGCTATCAGATCGCAGGCCGCACGATCATCATCAATTACAAGGACTTTCTTTGTTTTTGTCATATCAGCTTATCTCCTGACCTCCAGTTTTTTGATCCGAATCACCATATCCTCTATTTTCCCTCTCTGATTATACAGGATGATTCCAAACAGAACATAGCCCAGGGCAGGAACAAACCCGAGATACAGGATATAGGTTGAGATCATGTCAGTGCGAAGTATTTCCACGAATTCGGCAAGCCCGAACCTGAGCGCTGTAAAAAAAACCGCGAAGACCAGAAAAAGAAATTGCAGAAACCGGAGAAATTGTCTGATACTTGTCTCCTGCCCCCTGAGCGAGTCAAGCGTCTTTTTCATAAGATCGAACACGCAGCTTGCGCACTCCTTCCAACCGGCAACCCGATGCTTTTTGCAAAGAGGCCCACGCCTGCATTGGGGGCAGATAAACCCTTCAGATTGATTTATATAGACTTCACAGACAGGACATTTGGAATGTTCATCCCTGCCGGAGGAAAAATCGTTTTTCAGACTGCTCTTTAACATTGTCCAATGATTGGAGAAATGTCATCTCCCAATGCAATATCAGGGTTTACGGGCTTGAGCGAAGATCTGAAGTCCTTATGCCTCCGTACCAGATCATTCACCCTCGCCTCTACAGGCGCCTTTATGAATATCACATCCTCGTTCCTCGCAGAGACAACAATATTATACTCCTCGTCCCTGATCTCATCCACAGCGAAAAGTCTTTCTTCGATGCCCGGAGAAAGAAATTCAACCTGATCACCGGAGTCAAGCCTGTTTCTCAGCGCCACCCTCGCAAGATCACCCCTTCTGTCAAGGACAATCCCAATGAGTTCGTGGCTCATGCGATAGCTCTCTCCATCAAAATTGTAGTCCTGGTCCGCCTGCCTGCCGAAAAACATTCCTGTAGTATATCCACGGCTGCTGAACATTGAAAGTTCCCTGAGCCACCTGGGATCCGGATGATATTCCTCTCCTCTTGAAACAGAGTCAATGGCCTCTTTATAGACCTTTGTTACACCTGAGACATAATTGATCCCCTTCATCCGGCCCTCGATCTTAAAACTGTCTATGCCTGCCTCAAGCAGACGGGGAAGATGTTCAATCATACAAAGATCTTTTGAACTCAGGATATAGGTCCCCCTCTCGTCCTCAAACACTGGAAAGTGCTCGCCCTTTCTTTTTTCCTCCATCAGCGTGTATCCCCATCTGCAGGAGTTGGTGCACTCCCCGGTATTGGCGCCCCTGTATGCGAGAAAACTGCTGATATAGCAGCGACCTGAGTAGGAAAGGCAGATGGAACCATGAACAAAGGCCTCGAGTTCAATATTAACACTGGTGCGGATCTGCCGAATCTCGTCAAGGGAAAGTTCCCGCGCAAGGACCAGCCTGCTTGCGCCGAGGCCCTGCCAGAAGCGCGCTGCCTCTGCATTTGTTATGTTCGCCTGGGTGCTGATATGAATGTCAAGCTCAGGGGCTTTTTTTTTGCAGAGCATTAACACTCCAGGGTCGGAAAGTATGACTGCGTCAGGCCTGATTTCGTGCAATAGTCCGATATGTTCCTCAATATCGCGAATGTCCCTGTTATGAGGAAAAATGTTGATCGTAACGTAGACCTTCCTGCCCAGGTCATGAACGTACTGAACAGCCTGCCTGAGTTCAGTTTCCTGGAAATTGCCGGCCCTGCTTCTAAGGCTGAACCGCGAATCACCGAGATACACAGCATCAGCCCCATAGTGCAGAGCTGCCACAAGCTTCTCGAAATCACCGGCTGGCGCAAGCAGTTCAGGCCTTTTCATGCCGCTGCGTCTTCTACCACTTTACGGCGATAGCGTTTGATCGCCGCAAGGGCAAGAGCATCGCAGCGCTCATTCTCAGCATGGCCGTTATGCCCCCTGACCCAGAGCCACTCAATATCGTGCGGCCCCGCTGCCCTGAGAAGCCGTTCCCACAGGTCCCTGTTAAGGACATCCTTTTTCTGGGAATTCTTCCAGCCTTTTTTTATCCAACCGTCAATCCATTCGGTCATGCCTTTCACAATATAGCTTGAGTCGGTTGTTACCTTTGCTCTGCAGGGGACTTTCAGAGCTTCGAGCGCAGTGATCACTGCCATAAGTTCCATCCTGTTGTTAGTGGACATGCCTTCAGCTCCGGTCAGCTCACGCTCCTTACGGCCTGAGCGCAGGACCGCACAATAGCCGCCGACGCCGGGATTTCCGCTGCACGCTCCGTCGGCAAATATCTCCACTAATGGTTTTTCCTTCTTCATGCAGATATATTACCTTTTTTCAGACCTGCATTTCCAAAATGGAGCATGTTTTTGACTTATTCCTGCTCATTCCTTATCCTATGAGCATGCCGGATGACTGGACTGTGCTGCTTATTACATGTGATTCGCTCGAAGCAGAAATACTGAAAGACCTGCTTGAAAGCGGGGGCATCCCTGTTGTCATACGCTCTGCAAAGGTCACACCCTATCCCGTGAATATCGGCAGGATGGGCGAGGTAAAAGTAATGATAAAAAATGCCGACAAAGATGCGGCAGAAGAAGCGCTCAGGAAATTCAGGGAAGAGGCTGTGTTTACAGGAGATGAAGACTATGGCGGCTGACCTTGCTGAGTTAAAAAAACAGGTCTTTTATGACCTGCTCGCGCTTGCCGGCAGGGTCTTTATTGCTGTAAGGTTCGGAGACGACGTGCTCATCGGGAAAAGGGGTTTTCTCGCCGAAGAGAAGAAAAACGGCCTCATTCTCGTTTTTAATCAGAAAATGAACTTCACCTGGGACGAAGACGGCATCTCTGTGACTCTTGTCTTTGGGACCTCGCCGGAAAAATGTTTCGTCCCTCAGGACAAGATCATGACTATCTTCTCACCCGAGCTCAAGGCCCGGTTTTCCGTCGAAACCACAGAGCAACAGTCCAGGCCTGCCCGGACAGGGGAAAAACCCGACCGGTTGTCCATCGCTTCAAAGGAAAAAGTGATCAAGGTGGATTTCAATAAGAAAAAACAATGACGGGTTCGTAAAAAGTCCGTATGCCGCGTTACGCTGCAAAACTCGTCACTGCGACGTACCTGCAAGTACGCCTCATTCCTCATTTCTTGCGCGCCTTGCCTTCGAAGCTTTTTACAAACCCGTCTCATTTTCGGCTTTTTACGAGTTTATCAACAAGACTGCTCAGGTTGCTTCCTTTTGTCCCGTACCCGCCTGACCGGTTTATATTCGTTTTTTTATAAGATGAGGATTTCTCTTGCCGTGAAGTATTATTAATCGGAAGAGACCCTTCGACAGGCTCAGGGTGACCGGTCATGGTGAGCTTGTCGAACCATCACTGACTCGCCGGGCAGCAAAACAATGCATAAAACTGCAAATTCTTTCATTGCAATATGATTTACCAGGGAGTTCATTAGTAGTCACCCTCCCCCTACCTTCTCCCCTTAAGGGAAAGGAACTTTATCCCCTCAGTTTGAGACATAGCCACTGTTTTTCTATGCCCTCGGATGGTAGGTCTTGAAGACTTTTTTGATCCTGTCCGTTGTCACCTTTGTATAGATCTGTGTTGTGGCTATGTCCGAATGCCCCAGCATCTTCTGGACTGCTCTCAGATCAGCCCCGCCCTCAAGAAGATGCGTGGCAAAACAGTGTCTGATGATATGCGGCGACAGTTCTATCCCGGCCTGCCTGCCAATGGCCTTCAGCGTCTGCCAGAAGCGCTGTCTCGTCATCGGCTTTCCGCTCCGTGTGACAAAAAGATAATTGGACTGCCTTTTCTTAAGGATAGAAGGCCTCTCATCACTGATATATTTCTTTATCCTGCCGAGCGCCCTTGCGCTGACCGGAACGATACGTTCCTTTGATCCCTTGCCTATGACCCTGATGAACCCAGCCTCAAAATGGATATCCCCGGGTTTTATGTTTATGAGTTCACTTACCCTAAGACCGGATGAATAGAGAAGCTCCAGCATGGAGGAGTCCCTAAGCCTCGTTTTTACGGGAAACTTCGCTTCAAGCAGGCATTTTACTTCTGATACACTAAGGGCCTTTGGGACCCGCTCCCATTTTTTAGGCATCATGAGGTTTTCAGTCGGGTCTTCCTGGATGCGGTCCTCCATTAGCAGAAACTTATAGACAGCCTTGATTGAGGATGTGTACCGGCAGACTGTTGGTATCGAATACCCATCGCTTCTCAGAAGCTCGATAAAATCCAGAATTCCCGGTTTGCCGGCGCTTATCAGGTCCTTTTCGCGTTCTTTCAAAAACAGGATATATTTTTTGAGATCAATTGCATAGGCGTTGATGGTATTTCGCGCAAGACCTTTTTCAACCGATAAATAAGTAAGAAAAAGATCAAGCAACTCCGCAGGCAAGGTATTCCTCAATCCCTGTTGATCGTCTCAGCTGGTCGTACAGGATGGGAGCAAGCGTCATAAGATTGACCGTATCCTCCCTGTTGTACAGCACCAACCTGTCCAGCGCCTCGGAAGATCCTGCCCTGGCGTGCTCCCACAGTTTTACAGCATCAAACCCGTTAAGCCCATGGACAGCATTATCCCTTTTGATGCCGAAATCCTGTTCGAGTTTCTTCAGCCCCCCCTGTATCTTCAGACGTTTCGCAGCAAAGCAGAGGTCGAAATGCGGCATTGGGAATACTATCTCATGAAAAATCTTCTGGAGAAAGGGAATATCAAAAACAGCCCCATAAAAAGTGATGAGGAACTTGTAATTCCTCAACTCCCTGTTGAGGTTGTCGATCGTCAGATTATCACCACGCACAAAGGATTTGTAATCAAGGCCGTCATAGAGGCCGACTACAGTAACATAGCCTCCGCTGTAGGGTTGCAGGCCGCTGGTCTCGATATCAAGGCATACAGCTTCCCCCTTGAACATTTCAAAAAACCGCCACTGCTCTCTGCGCTTTATTGTCCTGCTGAAATAAGCGGCATTGCCCGCAGACATCTCTCCCTTGAAACGGATGAGGTCTTCGTCATACAGCTGCTTGCGCTCCGGACTGAATACCGGCAGAGTCGCCGCTCCGAGGAAATCGTCCCACGTGAGGATGCCATCCTGCCAGAGCCTGCGCTCTTTCTTTTCAGCGATGCCGCTGAGTATGCAAAAGCTGTTTTCTATCATAGACCGTTTTGATGAAGGTTCGACAAAGCCTGCCCTGAGTTCATTTCAATTATTATACTGAATAGCCGGCGCGCGCGCCATACCGCGCCACAGTCCCTGCATGAAGCGGACTCATCTACCGTCGCCGTACATCGCGCTTACTTCTTCCGTGTAAGAGCCGTCCTCACAATAAATGAAAAGCGGTTTCTCGATTTTCAGACCCGGTCTTCCTTCCCTGACAGCCTCGATCAGGACAATCTTGGAACCCGCGCCTGAAGAATTATGCACAAACCTGATCCTCTTGGGCTCAAGCCTGCTCTGTCTTAGTTCATCAAAAACCTCCGGCAGCCTTTCAGGGTGATATATCATAAAAAACCTCCCCCTTGCCTTGAGAAGGTGTGAGGCAGCCCCGGCAAGGTCTGACAATTTCAGCGCAAGTTCATGGCGCGCAATCGCCCGCTCCTGACCAACGCTCAATCTTCCGGTTGCCGGTTTTCTGAAAGGCGGGTTCGATACAACCATATCAAAAGACATATATTCGAATTTTTCTTTCACGTGTTTTATATCCGCAAGCTCAGCCTCAACACTGCTGTCAAGCTCATTGAGCGATATATTTTTCAGGACCAGTCCATAGAGGGATTCCTGAAGTTCCACAAGCTTTACCCTTGCCTCAGGATATTTCCGGGCAAGAAGCAGCCCGATGATCCCTGATCCCGCGCCGAGATCAGCGATATTTCTCACATACCGCATCCTGGCAAAGTCATAGAGGAGTAAGGCATCAACAGAAAATCTGTAGCCGGTCTTGTATTGATAGACCTTTATGTCCCTGATGCCGTCAAGTGTTGTTAATGCGGACATTCAAACCCTCCAGCACACTGATAAGGTCCTGACATTTATCGATAATGAAATCAGCGTCGAGCAGAAGACCGGCGTCGCGAAAGCCGTAGGACACAGCAATAGTATGCACCCCGGCAGCCTTGCCCGCCTCGATATCAAAATTACTGTCCCCGACCATAACAGTCTCCTCAGGTCTGCATGACATAATCTCCATGACCTTCAGCAGGGGCACAGGAGATGGTTTGGTCTCTTGTGCGCTGTCACTGCCGAGAACAACGGGGAAAAAAGACAGGAGACCAAGTTCGCTAAGCACACTTCTTGAGAGAGCTTCCCTTTTGTTGGATATGACACACTTCCTGTATTGCCTGAGTTCAGACAGCGTTTCCCTGACCCCCGGATATGGCCGGGTAAAGTCAACAAGGTGCGCTGAGTAATAGTCCAGAAACCTCTCCAGAACACTCTTCATAATCCCGGCCCGCTGCGGCCCCAACATCTTTTCAATCAGCCTTGTAATTCCTTCGCCCACAAGGGTCATGGTCTTCTGAACAGTCAGCTTTTCCAGATCATACGGCTCTATCGCATGGTTGAGCGCATTCGTCAGATCAACACTTGAATCAACCAGTGTCCCGTCGAGATCAAAAATGACGAGCTTAATCATTGGCCATGCTCACCTGAGACTTTGGAGCGCAGCAGGAAATTTCCGATGCAGAGTCTTGCCATATCTTCCCTTTATATTCCCGGAAGCCATCCAGCAAATCCTTGAATGAAGATGGTTTGAATTTCTCAAAGCTCTCCTCGAACGGCGGGTCAATGGCGATCAGCTTGAGGCCGCCCTGCTGTTCAATCTCCTCGCTCAGCGGGCCGTTCTTCAACGATGAGAGGATGAGTTTATTGTCGCACCAGATCAGTATATTGGTCCAGCCCTTGAGCTGGCGGCCACGCGTATCGAAAAGAGGCATTTGATCCCCCCAGCCCCCCTTGACAAGGGGGGGACGGGGGGATTCAACACGCGGTTCGTCCACCTGCTCGATGACCTGGAAGGGCAGGACGATATTGCAGACCTCGCTGGTCTTGCCGTTCCAGACCAGCTCCACCCCCTGCTTTGCCGCAAAAGCCTGCATACGTGCGGATCTCATAATTTCTGGTCGCGGGTTGTCAAGTCCCGTTCAACCGTTTTCACCGCATAAATCGGCGCCAGGCAGCGTTTTCCTTTCCATTCGCTATTGCGCGCAGACAATACGTACGACCGTTCCGGTTGATACCGTGCTTCAAAAACACCAAGGCTTTTCGAG
>JAGVHR010000185.1 GCA_020056455.1 Thermodesulfovibrionales bacterium | reverse complement strand
TGTTTTAGAATATATTTTGATATTTTTGGACAGGATTTTACTGATTCCAGCTTCCATGCATGGGAGAAGCATCATCTGGTGATAGTTTCTATTGACACGATAAAAAAGCCTGTGCGACTCGAAAAGCTCATGAAGGGACCTGAGTGGGACATTATTATCGTTGACGAAGCACATCATCTTAGTCGCAAGAAATACGGCAAAAAAATAGACGTTACCCAAAATTATCGCCTGGCTGAAAAGCTCAAAGGTATTACCCGCGATCTTGTTTTTCTTTCTGCTACCCCGCACCAGGGGGATGGTTTTCAGTTTTGGTCACTGATCCAGCTTCTTGATGATCAGTTATTTGAGAATCCAGAGGCCATGGAAGACCATAGGGGACTGCTTAACCGGGTGATGTTCAGAAGAATAAAAAGGGAAGTCACCGATGTGGACGGCAATCCAATATTCATGAAACGTAATGTTCATTCACAGAAATTCAGTCTTTCGATGCGTGAGCAGCGGTTTTATGAGAAGCTTACTGAATATCTCAGAGAAGGTTATAACGCTGCGGGAGCGGGCCAGGACAAGACAACTAAGCAGCAGCGGGCAGTAGGTTTTATTATGGCGACGTTTCAGAAGATTATGTCTTCAAGCCCACGAGCTATTAAACAGTCACTTAGAAGAAGGCTAATAGCTATTTATGCCAGGCGTCAGATGGCCCTTGAGAGCGGTCTTCACGGCTCGATTACACGAGCTGATATATCCACTCAGATAATGAAGTATCAGGAAGAAATGCGCAGAGTAGTCATAGACCTGTTGTCTTATGAAAGAGGAAAGATCGATTACACTGACGCCGATGCTTATATAGCCCAATTGAAACAGCGCCTTAAGAAGCGTCCTAAGTTCGAAGAGGAAATAACTAACTGGGCACTGGATGCTCTTGAGGTGAGCGACGACATCATCGAGGCGGAAGCGAACATTCCGAACGAAGATCAGAAGGTAAGGGAGCTGATAGGTCTTATTGAAGAAGGTCCTGACAGAAAGCTCGATACCCTTGTCAGGGCTGTGGAGCAAATACGACGGGCAAATGAAAGAGAGAAGATAATCATATTTACACAGTATCTTGAGACGCTCTATTTTCTTCAGGAAGAACTGGGAAAGTATTATGGCCTGGAAAAGATTGCACTGATAAAGGGAGGGCCGCTTGAGGATAAGATAGCTTCCTGTGAGTCCTTTTGGGATGAAAACGGAGCACAGTTTCTGATATGCACTTCGGCAGGTGGTGAGGGGATAAACCTTCAGATATGTCGAATTCTGTTCAACTATGACCTCCCATGGAACCCGATGGCTGTTGAACAACGGATAGGCAGGATTCACCGGTACGGCCAGACTGAAACCGCTCAGGTATATAACCTTGTAGCCGAAGGCACTATTGAAGAAAATGTTTATTCGATCCTTGAGCAGAAACTCCTCGAAATAGCGAAGACCATTGGCAAAGTCGATGATCTCACGGGAGAGGTGACCGAAGATTTCAGGTCAGAGGTGCTTGGCTACCTCGGATCATCGCTGAACTATAACGAACTTTATAAAGAAGCCTTGCTCAACAGGGACTATGACAGGACTGAACAGGAGATAATCGAGGCTATCAGACAAGCAAATGAAGCAAGCAATGCATTGAGGCAATTAACACAGGACCTTACTGCCTTCAATCTTGAGAATTATATTAAGCTCAAGGGCAAATATTCCCTTGATGACCTGAGAGTTTTCTGCGAAAAGGCTATCATCAGCCTCGGAGGAAGCTTTATCCCTTCAGGAGAAATCATTAGCATTGCAGTCCCCCCTGTTTTTAAGAAATATCCCGGAGTGTCATCCAGATATGAGAACGCAACCTTTTCAAGAAAGACAGCAACAAGGAAAAAAGGCATAGACCTGCTGGGTATTGGTCATCCTTTGATTGATGCTATGATCAACTATTACAGAAGCGAGACTATTTCAGGAGATGTCCTGAATGTGACAAATGAGCATATGCCGGCAGCAATTGAAGCTCGATATTTATTCACCATAGACTTCGGTGATGGCACTAAACGGGAACTTTACAAAAACTTTATTCTCTCAGGGGATGAAACACCCAGTGATACAAAGCTTCTTGCCTCTGCAGTCTGGAATGAGCAGTCTCAACCTCAGATTATGCCGGATATGAAGGAGCGTCTTTTGATGCTTACAAGAAATCACGAGGCAACCATCAGGTCAGAATACGAGGGAGTATTGAATGTAAGGCCTAACTGTGTTGGGCTGATGAGGGTGAATTAGGCGATGATGCCAAATATTAAAATAGTAGAGATTGAAAGAACATTCGCAGATCCTGATTAATATAGAGTTGAACCTAAATATTGCGAACCCGCTGATGAAACTTACCGTGGCTCACGAGGTGGCCCATATCGGAGAATATTTACTGGTGGGCAAGATGAGGCACATGAAGATATGAAAAGAAATCTATGAGAAATTGAAGGATGAATCTTGATAGAGGATAACCTTTGGGGGTAATAATAAATGGATAACAGTGAAAACAAGAAACTCGCTGTCTTTGGGGGAGTGGTGGTTTTCAATTTTTGATGTTATTGAGGTTTTGACGGGCAGCAGCATTCCCAGACGATATTAAAGCGATCTTAAAAGAAAGCTTGTAGCTGAAGGGTTTAGTGTAGCGTGCGAAAAAATCGTACAGTTGAAAATGCCGTCACCAGACGGAGATGCGCATTACCGATTGCGCCAATACTGAAACCATGTTTCGTATTATTCAGTCAATTCCATCGCCAAAGGTTGAACCTCTGAAACGCCGGCTGGCACGGGAAAATCTGCGTGACCATATGACCGACGTGGGTGAAATATGTGCCGCTCATGCGGCGGCTCTTCCGAAAATTTGTCAAACTCTATGCAGCTGATATCGACTACTGCTCAGGCTGCACTGTTTGACAATTCAAGCTGACTGCCCTCTGGTCAACTCATAAAATAGGACTAAACTGATACGTTATATATTTTTAAAAATATGTTGTGCTATATTTAACGCATATTTGCCTGCTAAAGCAAAAAGGACAAGGAGGGACATCATGGGACTTGCATCGTCTGATCTAAGGAATTACAATTATTTTTCGTCACTTTCAGACAAGGCGCTTGAGGAGCTTGCCTCGAAGTTCAGCACACTGAATTTTTCTGCCGGCAGCTTAATCACCAGGGAAGGGGATGAAGGAGATTTTTTCTACTTCGTCAAGGAGGGTCGGCTTGAGATTCTTAAAAAGGGCCGGGCCGGCAGTGATGTGTATCTGTCTTCAATAGGCAGTGGCCTCGGCTTCGGTGAGATATCCCTTTTGACCTATGCCGCACGTTCGACATCTGTAAGGGCAGTGACAGACGTAATTTTATATGCACTTGCCAAGGCTGATTTTGAGACCATGATTTCCGGTGAAGCAGCGTTTAAAAACAGGCTGCTTCAAAATGTCCGGGATTATACGCGCCACAACAGAATTAAGACGCTTCAGCCGTTTGAGCTTCTCGAACCCGAAAAGATTTACGTTGCCATTGAAAAAATGATCGAAAAAACATATATGCCGGGCGAGGACATGATTGTTCAGGGGGAGAAAGGCGACAACTACTATATTATCAAGTCCGGCCGCGTGGCTGTATTAAAGAAGAAAAAAGGAGAACCAGGAAACAACAAATTGGTGGAATTAGGCGGAGGTGATGCCTTCGGGGAGGAGGCCATTATAAGAGACGACCCTCGCAATGCTACCTGCCGCGCCATGGAAGAGACCGTTGTTTTTGTCTTAAACAAAAAGGATTTTAATCAGATCGTAAAGTCGTCGTTTTTGGAAAATATCTTTCCGGAAGAGATAGACCTCGCAACCTATCTGGATGAATATGTGGTAATAGATGCGAGGATACCGGCTGAATATGAGGAGGAGCATATCTACGGAGCTGTGAACATCCCGGTTGAAATATTGCGGGAGAAATGCACCGAGTTTGATCCGTCAAAAAAATATATTACCTATTGTCTCAACGACTCGCGCGGCATGGTGGGCGCGTTTCTTCTGAAAAACCGGGGCTTTAACGCACAATGCCTAAGGGGCGGTGTGAGCAGTTGGCCTGGAAAGCTGGTAACAGGCAAAGCAGATCCAACAGAATTATCGTCCCATTATCGCAGTTCACAAATGGTTTGCGACACGGAGAATTCTTAAAGTCAGCAGCCGTCTGTGAGGCACTCATAAATATAATAAATTCAATGGATTTGAAAAGGAGAGAAAGCATCCCATGTATATCATTAAATTGCTTATCATTTTTTTCGCCTTAGTATTAACAGGCGTTGTCTCATCTGCTGAGACGCTTGAGAAAAAGGAGTTGACCGTTGACGGCAAAGCGGTAACGGTCGAAAAAACAAAAGATTTTTATGAGTGGACCTTAAACGGCAAGAGAATAAAAGAGGAGAAGTACATATGGAGAGTTCTTATTCAGGGACAGGAGATAGGGACCATCCAGTGCACGGACAATACAAAACCCGGCGCATGTTCAGATTTTTATGCCGTATGGAATAAGGGAGACGCCTCCCACGCTAAGAACTTTAAGTCCATGGACGAGGCTGTCCGGCATCTGGAGGGAAAAGAGAGCGCGGCTTCCGCTTATTCACAGGCGCCGGAGTGGACAAGGATTTCAGAGGGGCGTCTTGGCCTTTCTTTTGAGCACCCATCGGGCAAGAACTTGAAGAAGATCCACAAACTCGAGGCGTCGGACTTTCTGCCCGCAAATGCCCGGATGTCTTTTGACAGCAAACCCTCCGAGTCATGGAATTCACTTCAGATAGAACTTGCTAATGATCGGCTGTCTCCGATTCAGGTATTTATTCATGATAAAAAACCCATGACGTATGAAAAGACGCTCTCGATACTCAAGAAAATGTACGGCGACATGACCGGCAACATTGCCGGCAACAAGAAATTCAATGTCAACGGCATCAACGGTTACGAATACACGTGGACTGTGGGCGGCGGACTGCAGCAGAGATTGATTGTCATCTTCCATAACGGCAGGCAGTATGTATTCGTGTTCGGCGCATTCAAGGAGCATTATGAATATCTGAAACCGATAATGGAGAGAATGATCGGCTCCATTAAATTGGTGTGACAAGGGGCCCTATTATGAATATCTCATTCGATATCTGAATTCTAACTGCCAACCAAATATGAAGAATATTTTATTGTCTGTTTTATTGGTTTTTGCCGTGGCGCAATGCTCCGGGATTAGTCCCGAAGCTAATAGAGAAGAAGGGCCGAGCCCTGCTTTCGAGAAAGGTCGTGAGGATGCGACAAATGACCTTAAGGCCGGCAAATTTGCATACTACTTGACAGGAGCGCCTGCGCCATGGGACCAGTTGTGGGCCGAAAAGCTCAGGGATGCGTATGGCATACTGATGAGGACGGGTGGATGCAATCCGGACTCAGAGATATTCCTGAAAGCGAAAGGATACAACACGGTCTCTCTGCCTGCCATTGCCGAGAAATACGGAGATATTTTGGGAGAGGTCGAGAAAAAGGCGAGGGAGGAATGGGAAAATAGACAGAAAAAGTCAAAGTAGAACTGCCCTGGTTTTTCCCTGTTTTGAAAAACTAAGGGAGAAAGTTCTTATGAGCAAACTTAAATACCTTGGTATCTTTATTCTTGCTTCCAATGGATGCGGAGCTATGATTTCTATTAATAAGACCATAAGTAATCGGGATTTGTATGGAAAATCTCCCCTCGCCCCTCTTTGCCAAAGAGGGGAATTGTTCCTCCCTTTGGCAAAGGG
>JAGVHR010000223.1 GCA_020056455.1 Thermodesulfovibrionales bacterium | reverse complement strand
GGCAGCGGCATATAAGGCCGGCAGGGGCCAGGACAGTTACGACAAGCAGCTCGTGCGGGATTATCTCCTTACTCTGGATTGGAAGAAAACCTATCCTGGTCCGGCGCTGCCGGACGAGATCATCAGGAAGGCAACTGAGCGATATCAGGAAATTTGCGATATTATAACAGGGTGATGCAGCTATTTTGAGGTCTTGCCAAGGAGCATGCCGATATATTTGTTTATCGGATGGTTTCTTCTGAGAAACGGCAACGGAGGTTTTCTCCTGCTTCCAAGTTTTCTGAGTTCCCATCGTATATCGGTGTTGTCCGGATCGTTTTTTAAACCCTGCTGAAACGCCTTGATGGCATTTGTTTTACGATTGCCCTTCAGATACGCACGTCCGAGGTTCAGATAGAATGCCGGATAAAAGAATTCACTGCCAAACGGTATGGAGACCTCAAGCCTCTTAATAGCGCCTTCGCAGATTCTTATCCCCTCTTTTGGGTTGTCTTCCACAATAGCGATAAGGCATCCGTAATAGGAAAGGAGAAAAGGATCTTCGGGAAATCTTGTCAGACCCTCTCGCAGAGTTTCTAACGCCTGTTTACCGTTGCCCCTTCTGAGCAACTGCTGAACTTCCGCGAAATAATCGGCCTTGAATTTCTGTTTTCTGGTCTGCTCTGCCACAAAGTTGTTGATCGCTGATTTGTGCTGATTTTCCATCAGTGCGGCAATCTTTTCATCTGAGCCTTTAAGTTTCAAAAGATGGGAATAATCAGACTTTTTTGAAACAATGATTTCTCCTTCGTGATAGATGTTCGTGATGATCCTGGCCGATTTACTTCCCATATTCTCGGTCTGGATATGGTAATTGACATTGTCTACAGAAATATTGGTGCTGAACTCCCGGGATACACCTGAGATTACCTTGATTCTGGAACAGTTAGCCATAGCTTTATTCTACCAATAAATAAGGAGGTTGGAAATAAAGACTAAAGGGGTTCTATAATAAAACAAGTCCTGCGCCGGTGCGACAGCAGGTCCGAAAAGGGGGAAAAATGGATAGAGATAAACTGTTTGACATTTTCAAGATCGCTATTGATATGGAACATGAAGCCCATGAATTTTATACAAAGGCAGCAGAGACGACCTCTGATCCTGAAGTGAAGATGCTCTTTGAGGAGTTTGCTGCTGCCGAGCTTGTTCATAAACAAAAACTGAAAGAGAAATACAGCTTAATGAGAGAGGATGTGCAGGAATAGGGCTGTCAAATCTCCCGGAGGTATCCTTCTATTACAAAGTCCTGTCCGGTGCGCCGAATAGTTGCCTCTTTCAATTGGTGCGCTTCACCGAGGGGTTTAAAGGCCCTTCCTCCGACTGCAGGAAATGACTCTTTCCCTCCGATGATCTTTGGGGCAATATAAAAGATAACTTTGTCCACAATCCCTGCTTCAAGACATGAGGAGTTCAGTGACGATCCTCCTTCTACAAGCAAAGAAGTGATACCCATGCGTTCATAGAGCTCCTTTGCCAACTTCTGCATATCGGGCCGTTCCTCACTGTGTTCAATAAAGAGAATCCCCCTTTGCTCCAGCGCCTCCTTTTTCTTAGGGTCAGAGGATTTCCGCGCTACCAGGACGGACTGGGGAGGACAGGATAGTATTCGTGCACGAGGATCTATTGTGAGGCCGGGATCAACAATGACTCGGACGGGGCTTTTCATCTTTCCAATCCTGCAGGTCAGCAGGGGATCATCTGCCCTGACAGTTCCTATAGCGGTCATGATCGCATCAACTTTTCCCCTCAGCCTGTGTACATCCCTGCGCGCCGCTTCGCCGGTTATCCATTTTGATTCGCCTTCTGGAGTGGCAATTTTGCCGTCAAGCGTCATGGCAACTTTCAATATCACAAAAGGGACGCGGCCTGTGATATGCCTGATATAAATCTCATTCAATTTCCTCGATTCTCTATCCAGGATGTTCGGGACGACTTCCAACCCTGCTTTTCTCAGTTGCTCCATGCCTTTTCCTGAAACTTTAGGGTTAGGGTCCAGCATGCCTATGACGACCTTCCTGATCTTCGATGTAATTATTTTTTCGGTGCAGGGAGGGGTTCTTTTATCTTTGTGGCAGCACGGCTCAAGGCTTACATATAGAGTGGAACCGGCCGCAGCCAGGCCAGCCTTTTCTATTGCTATGACCTCGGCATGAGCAGTTCCAGCCTTCTTGTGATAGCCTTCTGAGATGATTATTCCATTTCGGACAAGTACTGCGCCAACCATTGGATTTGGACTTGTCTTTCCCTCCGCGCGCCGGGCAAGGGTCAGTGTTCTTCTGATAAAGGTTTCATCGATCATTTCATCTCACTATTCGGCTTATTAGTCGATTATCAAGGATACCACAAAATTCTTTTTGGATAAAATAAGGTATACTTTTGACACACGAAAGTCAGGTCATGATTGAACTTATTCATAAATATAAGGTCCTGATCTTTTCTTTTTTGATAGGCCTGTCATTATTAGCCATGGTGGCTATAGGCGTTGTCAGTAAAGCACCTGACGGCTCAGTTATTTTCAGGCGTGAAGGGTGTTCAGGCTGCCACAGCTTTAGAGGGCGCGGAGGCGGGGCAGGCCCTGAATTGACAGGCGTAACAGCCCGCAGGACAGGACGCTGGATCAGGGAAGAAATCAGAAACCCTAAATCTCATAACCCCAACTCCAGGATGCCGGAATTCTCTCATCTTACGGAAGGCGAGATAAAGGCCCTGATCAAATATCTCGGAGAGAGATGACCCTCCTGTCGATAGCGCATATGCGGCAATTCCTGGTTCGGATTGGCGCGGGGAAAAGGGTAATCAGATCCTGAACCAGCTTTTTTTCTCTTTGACGGTGTTGAGAAGGTCAAGGATTTCCTTCATATTACTGGCCATGTCTTTCTGCTCACGCCGCAGATCTTTAAATTCCTTAAGGTCTCTGATTTCTGGAACCTTTGCGCTTTTTCCCTGATTGGCAAGGGAGATGTCATTTTTTACTGTCATGACCTCTATCCGCAGGTCTGCGACAGTCCGTTGAAGCAGTGAAACCATATCTGTCATTTTTCCTATTCTATCTGAGAGCATCAGGATGTTTTCTGATATTGCATTGATCTTTTCAACAGGCAAAGTTTGTAGTTCTCCATCAGGAATACTCTCGAACTGCCTGCTGTCCACGGTCCCGATAACAGGGGAGAATGCGGGAGCTTCAAAAAAAGATGTCAAGCCAGAGCCGGCGTTTCCAGCAGCAGTCACTGCTTCAGGTTCCACTGTTCCGACTGAAGATTCTTCCTCAGTCATTAGTTCAACTGCCTCGCCATTGTCTTCAACTGCGTCCACCTCATACTCAGGAACAAGTTTCGGTTCATATACAGGCTCAAAGGCCGCTGGATCCGACACAGTTCCCCCTGTCAGCGGCGCAGATCCGCGAATTGATAAAGTCGTTGCCGCGGAGCCTGGCCTAATAACAGGCTTCCCTTGTTCTGCCTTCGGTCCAGCCTCCGGACTCTTTTTTTCGTCAGCCGGCTGTATCTCGATTTTATGCTTCCTCGATATATCCTTGAGCAGAAGCCTTGTAATTTTTCTGAAGGTCTCCTCAACGCCTGTACCGTTAATTGCAACAGCATCAAGCGTTTCATGAAGTCCTTCGGGATTTAAATCCTGGTTGAGATCTTCTTCTGAAAGAAGGTTTTTCAAGTCCCTTTTATTATATTGAAGCAGGATAGGTATCATATCAGGGTTGATATTGTTTGAAATGAGATTTTCCCTCATGTTCTCGTAGCTTTCACAATTCTGCTCTTTCATTTCCTTCTGCGAGTCGGCAACGAATACAACTGCGTCTGCGCCTTTGAGCACAACCTTACGGGTGGCATTGTATCTGACCTGTCCAGGAACAGTATAGAGTTGAAAGCGGATCGAAAAGTCCCGGACCTTTCCAAGTTCAACAGGCAGAAAATCAAAAAAAAGGGTCCTGTCCGACTCGGTAGAAAGAGAGAGAAGTTTTCCTTTTGTCTCAGGATTGAGGACTCCGTGGAGGTGCTGCAGGTTGGTCGTTTTTCCGCTTAGCCCCGGGCCGTAATAGACGATCTTCAGGGTAATCTCTTTGGTAGCATAATTGAAAAGTGCCATTTTTATACTATAGCATAAACACCGTTTCTTGTCTGATTTTTAACCCTGTACATGGCCTCGTCAGCGAGCTTCAACAACTCTTCCTTAGACCTGGCGCTCTCCGGATAAGAGGCAATACCGAAGCTGGCTGTCATCCTGAAGGAATAGCCGTCTCTTTTCAGAAACACATTGTGCTCGATAGTCTTCCTTATTCTCTCCGCTATCTGTATAGCACTCTTCGGAGCTGTCTGAGGGAGGACGATTACGAACTCATCACCTCCGTAACGGGCCACGATGTCTACGGTCCTAAGGCTTCTGAGAAGTATTTGTCCCATCTCCACCAGAAGTTTGCTCCCAATGAGATGGCCGTAGTTATCGTTGATCAACTTGAAGTGGTCTACATCCATAAATATCAGCGAAAGAGATGTATGATGACGATTGGCTCTTGTGATTTCGAGTTCAAGTGTGCGGTTGAGATATCTCGAATTGAAAAGTTTTGTAAGGTCGTCGGTCACAGAGAGTTCCGCCATTTTCTGGTACAGCGCAGAGCGCTCGATCGCTATGGCCGCATGATCCACAATGCGAAGGACAAAATCAAGGTCTTCCTTTGTAAAGGGGTCATCGGTTGTCTTGTTTACCACTTCGAGCACACCGAGTACCGTGCCCTTGTTTCGTATCGGCACGCATATGATCGATCTTGTTCTGAAATCCGCCTCCTTGTCCATACGGCAGCTGAATCTTGGGTCTTTCGATACATCGGGTACTACAACAGGTATCTGCTCCTGTGCGACCCAGCCCGCAATTCCTTCTCCGGGCCTGAGTCTCTCTTTGCTGATTTTTTTGCTGCTCCTTTTCTTTCCAGCAGTTTTTTCGAAGACAAGATCTCCTGTCTCCTCATCGAGAAGCAGAAGCGACCATGCCTCTGCCTTGATCAGGTGCCTGGCTTTTCTCATGATACTGCTGAGTATGTCGTTCAATTCAAGCGAAGAAGTGAGTGTTTTGCTTACATCCTCGAAAAAGTCGAGTTCCCTCTTCATGCCGGTCAGCCTGTGCTTAAGCGTACTGTTTTCTGTCAGTAGTTTTTTCTCACTCATTAATTTGTTAAATGCAAAATCAAGTTCTTCTGGAGTAGGAGCAAAAAGAGGAGTAGTAAGACCGGCTTTCAACCATGGGGAGAGTCCTGCGAATGACCGTCTGTCAGAAAGCACTATCTTGGGAATCTCACTGAACCGCCGGAGGAATTCTCTGAACAATGGCTCCTTGCTCTGGGCCCTCTCAATGACAATAAGATCAGGGCTGTCAGCGTTCCGGTACCTGATGGTATTTATGGATCGGAAACGCAGCACAGCAGCATTTTTTCCAACAAACAGGCCTTCGATATCCTTGCCTAAGCCGGAAGAACCGACATAAAATATTTTATTCATTCATTCCGCAGCATTTTTTATACTTTCTGCCGCTGCCGCATGGACAGGGATCATTGCGGCCGATCTTCTTCCCTTTTATGACGGTCTGAGATGCACCGCTGTCTCCCCGGTTATAGTTGAACGATATCTTCTGCTGCCGCGTTCTGATGCGTTCTTCCTGGTTTTTCTGCACCTGTATTTTAAACAGACGCATAATCACGTCTGCCGCTATCCTTCCGGAAAGTTCACCGAACATCTCAAAGGCCTCTTTTTTGTATTCAACGAGGGGGTCTCTCTGAGCATACCCCCGCAATCCTATGCCCTCCTTGAGATGGTCCATTGCAAGCAGATGGTCTTTCCAGAGCGAGTCCACAACCTGAAGCAGAAGCCACTTTTCCATATAGCTCATCATCTCGCTGCCGGTCTCGGCCTCTTTTAGTTCGTAATGTTTCCGGGCCTCTGACGAAAGCATATCCCGGACATCGTCGAGCGAAGCAGGAACATCGGCAACAGTAAAGTCAAAGAGACCGTAAACAGAATCCTTCAGGCCTTTTATGTCCCACTCATCTCCGTGCCTGCCGACTGGACAGTGGACCGCCAGAATCTCTTCAATATTGTCGTCAATCATACCGTAAATTCTATCTCTAACATCCGAGCCCTGCAGAAGTTCCCGCCTGAAGGCATAAATTTCGGTCCGCTGTTTGTTCATTACGTCGTCGTATTCGAGCAGGTGTTTTCTGATGTCAAAGTTCTGCGATTCAACTCTTTTCTGTGCATTTTCAATGGCTTTTGACACCATCTTGTTTTCGATCGGCATGCTGTCGTCCATGCCGAGCTTGCCCATCAAACCGGAGACGCGGTCTGAATAGAATATTCTCATAAGATCATCTTCGAGAGACAGGAAAAAACGTGACGAACCCGGATCGCCCTGTCTTCCGGAACGCCCCCTGAGCTGGTTATCTATTCTTCTTGACTCGTGTCTCTCAGTGCCCATGATATGCAGGCCTCCTGCATCGAGGACTTTGTTCCTGTCTTTTTCACATATTTTTTCGGCCTCAGCAAGGGCGCGGTCCCATTCCTCACTTGTATACTCAGGTTTATCCCTGAGCATGTCGCGGGCTATCCCGGAAGGATTTCCTCCAAGAATGATATCTGTTCCTCTTCCGGCCATATTTGTAGCAATGGTAACGGCATGGCTCCTGCCGGCCTGAACAATTATTTCAGCTTCCATGTCATGGTGTTTTGCGTTCAGGACGGAATGCCTGATGCCGCGTTTCTTTAGAAGGCTGCTGAGTAGTTCTGACTTTTCTATGGAAATAGTGCCGACAAGGACAGGCTGCCCTTTTTTATGGAGCTCCTCTATCTCGCTGATAACGGCGTCGAATTTGCCTTTTTCCGACTTATAGATCACGTCCGCATAGTCTTTCCTTATCATGGGCCTGTTAGTAGGCACGACAAGCACATCAAGTTCATATATTTTGGCAAATTCCGCGGCCTCAGTTTCAGCCGTCCCTGTCATACCTGCGAGCTTGTTGTACATCCTGAAAAAGTTCTGAAAGGTTATGGTTGCAAGCGTCTGGTTCTCGTTTTCAATCTTCACGCCTTCTTTTGCTTCAACCGCCTGATGAAGGCCGTCAGACCAGCGTCTCCCGGGCATGAGTCTGCCGGTAAACTCATCTACAATAATTACTTCACCGTCCTTGATGACATAATCGACATCCAGTTTAAAGAGGTTGTGGGCCTTCAGTCCCTGAAGAATATGGTGCACAAGCTCTATATTGGCAGGATCATAGAGGTTGCCGGCGCCCAAAAGCTTCTCAGCCTTGATGTTCCCTTCCTCGGTAAGAATGACTGCCCGGGCCTTCTCATCGACCGTATAATCAATCTCTTTCTGAAGACGTGGAATAATCTTGTCGATTTTGTAGTACTTGTCTGTTGATTCTTCCGACGGCCCTGAGATGATCAGGGGAGTACGGGCCTCATCAACAAGTATACTGTCTACTTCGTCGACTATGGCAAAGTTGAGTTCTCTCTGGGCAAACAGTGCGCTGTCATATTTCATATTGTCCCTGAGATAGTCAAAACCGAACTCGTTGTTAGTACCATAGGTAATATCTGAATTGTAGGATACCTGCCTTTGCTCATCAGTCAGGCCATGGACGATTATACCTACGCTCAACCCGAGGAAATTATACAGCGGACTCATCCAGCGGGCGTCACGCTGCGCAAGATAGTCGTTAACAGTAATTACGTGAACGCCTCTCCCTTCCAGAGCGTTAAGATAAACGGGTAGGGTGGCGACAAGTGTTTTTCCTTCACCGGTCTTCATTTCGGCAATTCTTCCTTCATGAAGGACGATACCGCCTATGAGCTGAACGTCAAAATGGCGCATTTTCAATATCCGCTTTGACGCTTCTCTGGCGACTGCAAAGGCCTCGGGAAGCAAATCGTCAAGGGTGCTGCCTTCCTGATAGCGCTTCCTGAATTCTGGTGTTTTGGACTGCAATTGGACATCTGTCAAAGATGAGATTATCGGCTCAAATGTATTGATTTTGTCGACAATTGCCGCAATCCTGTTGATCTCACGGTCGTTTTTGGTGCCTATGATTTTTTTCAATATTCCAAACATCCTTCATATTAAATGAACTTGCTTATTATTTCAAGAAGTGAATCCCACAAATCATTGAAAATCAAGGAGATTTGATGAAAAGTCAGCGGGCATGTTAGATTTTATGATGAAAAAATTCGTATATATATACACCTACGGCTGCCAGATGAATGTTCATGATTCTGAAAAGATGCTCGGCACACTTGAAAATTCCGGTTATGCAGTGACTGAACATCCGGAACAGGCAGATCTCATTATATTCAACACCTGTGCAATCCGGGAAAAGGCAGAACAGAAATTCTACAGCCAGCTCGGCAGGTCGAAATTTCTTAAGAATAAACGTCCTGGCGTAAAGATAGCGGTAGCCGGGTGTATTGCCCAGGATGCGCAGCGTAGGGTATTTAAAAGGGCGCCTTACGTTGATTTTGTTATCGGCCCCCAGAATATTCATATGCTGAGTGATATTGTTTGCGGTGACACGAGTCTCCATACTGAAGAAAACCCTGATATCTCCTATCGGCAATATGAAATGCGCAGAGAAAGCAAAACCAGGGCGTGGGTTTCGATCATGTACGGATGCAATAACTTCTGCAGCTACTGCATAGTCCCTTTTACACGCGGCAGAGAGCTGTCACGCCCGAGTTCGAGTATCATTTCCGAGATCAGACAACTGAGGCAAAAGGGATACGTTGAGGTGACCCTGCTGGGACAGAATGTGAACTCTTATAACAGCGATATGGACTTTGTGCAGTTGCTTCGTGAAATCAGCAGGATAGGAATGGACAGAGTCCGTTTTATAACCTCTCATCCGAGAGATCTTTCACCTGCGCTAATCGATGCTATTGCTGAGTTGACAGGACTCTGCGAACACCTTCATCTGCCTCTTCAATCCGGCTCGGATATCATCCTTCAAAAGATGAACAGAAGATATTCCTATTCCGGATACCTGGAGAAAGTGCTTATGGTCCGTGAAAAGGTGCCTGGAATCGCCATTACGACAGACCTGATCATCGGTTTTCCCGGAGAAACCCAAAAGGATTATGACCAGACTGTAAATGCGGTCAGGGAAATTGAGTTTGACGGCATATTCGGGTTTAATTATTCAAGGAGAAACGGCACCCTGGCTTATGATATGGATGAACAGATTCCTGATTCCGTGAAGTCAGAAAGACTCAATAACGTGCTGAAGATCCAGGACGACATCTCTTTGAAAAAAAACAGGGCCCTTGAAGGGACCAACCAGGAAATTTTGATAGAAGGTCCTTCTGCGTCCAATAAGCACCTGCTCATGGGAAGAACAAGGACAAACAAGATCGTTACAATTGAAGATAGCGGTGAAACTGAGGGTACATTACTTAGTGCATATATTGAAAAGGCCCGGCACCATTCATTGAAGGGAACGAAGCGATAATACAAGATATGAGGCGCGAAAATAAGAAGGTTGCAATCATTACTCTTGGCTGCCGGGTAAACCAGTCAGAGAGTTCTGTTATTGAAGGAACACTCAAAGAAAATGGCGTAACCATAGTTGGAATTAACGAAAAACCTGATTATTGCGTAATAAATACTTGTACTGTTACAGGACGCAGTGACGCCAATTCAAGACAATATATTCGCAGGGCCTATAAAACCGGAGCACAAATTATAGTAACAGGCTGCTATTCTGAACTTAATCGTAACGAAGTATGCTCCTTGTGGAAGAATTGCATAGTCATCCCGAGCGCCGACAAGGAAAAAATCATTGGCCATATCCTCGGGTTTGATGTTGATACTCTATATAACTTCCATGATCGTGCCCGTCCTTATCTTAAAGTTCAGGATGGCTGCAACTTCAGGTGTTCCTACTGTGCCGTGCCTTTGGCGCGCGGTAAATCGACAAGCCTGTCAGTGCAGGAGGCTGTTCGCCGGGCTGCCGGCATTGCGGAGAAGGGATTTAAAGAACTTGTTCTGACAGGGATTCATCTGGGAAGTTACGGGCGGGATCTCGATGCCAGTATCAATCTTTCGCATCTTATCAAGGAGATACTCTTGTCTACAGATATCGGACGAATCCGCCTGAGTTCGATTGAGATCAATGAAATTGACGATGAGTTGATAGAACTGCTCAGTCACCCAAGGGTCTGCAATCATCTCCATCTGCCTTTACAGAGCGGCAGCGACAGAATTCTCAGGCTCATGAAGAGAAACTATTCGGCCGGGTCCTTCAGGGATTTATTGATTCGAATATCAAAAAATACAGAGAATATGGCATTTGGAACTGATATTATCGTGGGATTCCCGACTGAGACAGAGGAAGACTTTCTTTTTTCATTCGAACTGCTGCAGGAACTACCTTTTTCCTACCTTCATATCTTCCCTTATTCAGAGAGATCCGGCACGGATGCAGCTAAAATGACTCCACATATATCCTCCAGGATTATCAGGCAGCGGACAGACTCCCTCATGCAGTTGAACAATGACAAAAAAAAGATTTATGCCTTGAAGCAGAGCGGGCACGTCCTCGGTGTTATTGCTGAGGAGCAGGACCGTTTCTGCAATTTGTCAGGCACAGCCAATAATTATCTGAAGATTCAGTTTAAGGCAACCGGGCTCCAGCGGGGAAGCCTGGTATTTGTTAGGATTGACGATAAGAACGAAGGCCTCCTGAATGCATCTGTGATAAGTTCTTTATAACCGCTTGAAATCATAAGCATAATTACCTGCCCAATACATAGACAACCCGGATAGAAGCCCGATCATTCAGGAATCATGAACCTTATTCACCGAGATATCAACAATTTACTGACAACTGGTGTTCATATGTAATGTCCGATAAGATATATTATGTTAAATTATAAAGGCTTTATATGGCCATGCGGCTAAAATAAGTATCATTGAGGTGTCAGTAATGTCAGATATTAAAGCTTTATCTTAAAAGCAGATTATAAATATTGCTATAATCCTTAAGGATTACATTAAGCAATCTGCCCAACTAATTGTTATATATTGCTAAAAGGGATGTCATGTCTGGTAGTACAATCTTACTGCAAGGCTGTAGCTGCAGCAATTCTTGACATTTAGCGACATTCTGATTTATAAAACACTGTCGCGGGCGTAACTCAGTGGTAGAGTGTCAGCTTCCCAAGCTGAAGGTCGTGGGTTCGAATCCCATCGCCCGCTCCATATTCATCCGGTCTGGTATTTGTACTAATTGGCAGAAGACAGATAATCTGGTTTAATTATTTCTATTGAGTTGCTTGCGTGAATAAAGGATCCGTTGCAATACTGTTATATGTGTCAGTACTGCCAGTATCCATAATGCAGGCATAATAAACCCGCTGACAGCGCCTGCAAACAATAGCAGCAGCCGTTCCGGTCTTTCCATGAGCCCATGTGTACACCCGATTCCAAGTCCCTCTGCCCTTGCTCTTGTATAGCTGATAATAAACGCGCCAATGAGAGAGACGAGCGACAGCAAGACACCGGACAATTGACCCCGCTGCGCAAGATTCCATGCGATGGCAAGGAGGATAAAAGCGTCTGAATATCTGTCAAGGACCGAATCGAGAAAAGCTCCATAGCTGGATTCTTTTTGCCGGACACGCGCAACAATTCCGTCTAATACGTCAAGAAAACAAGCCGGAAGCATGCATAGCGCACCAATCTGCAAGTTAACGGCAAGGATAGGACTCGATATAAGTGTAAGGGCAAACCCCGCAATGGTTATGCTGTTAGGACTGAAAGGAATTTTTCTTGCAATAACTGAAAGGGGCGCGTCTAAAATGTGACCAAATTTGTCTCCGAACATATGGTCACTCTAATTGGTCCGCTTCGCCAGGATGAACTCCTCAACCATATACTTAGCGACGTCATCAGGAAACTGCCTCGGCGGATGCTTCATGAAATACGAAGATGGGGAAATCAGCGCTCCACCTATTTTTCTATCGAGAGCAAGTTTGCAACACCGGATTGCATCAATTACAACGCCGGAGCTGTTGGGCGAATCCTCTACAGAAAGTCTCATTTCAAGATGGAGAGGTACGTTGCCGAAACCTCTGCCCTCAATCCTCAGAAAGCATACCTTGTTATCATTGAGCCACGGAATATAATCGGACGGGCCTATATGGATATGTTCACTCCCCAGTGGTGAGTGCATCTGCGACTGGACGGCTTCAGTTTTGGAAATTTTCTTCATGGTAAGCCGAGTTCTGTTAAGCATGTT
>JAGVHR010000066.1 GCA_020056455.1 Thermodesulfovibrionales bacterium | reverse complement strand
CCCTTTGCCAAAGGGAGGAACAATTCCCCTCTTTGGCAAAGAGGGGCGAGGGGAGATTTTCCATACAAATCCCGATTACTTATGGTCTTATTAATATATGCCGGGAAAGGCCTGCTCAGACTGCACGCGTCCTGTTCCTGAGCCAGGCAACCCACTCCTGCATGCCCTGCCCGGTTTTGCAGGAGACCTCGAATATTTTCAGGACCGGGTTCAGGGAAAGCGCATCTCTTTTTATTTTTTCCATGTCCACGTCAAGGTATGGGGCAAGATCGAGCTTGTTTAGAATAAGGGCTGAGGACTCCTGAAACATAAGAGGATACTTAAGAGGTTTATCATGGCCTTCTGTTATGCCAAGCACCATGACTTTAATGTCCTCTCCCACCCTGAATTCCGCCGGGCAGACAAGATTGCCTACGTTTTCAATAAACAAAAGGTCAAGATCATGAAGCGGCAGATCGGAAAGGGCCTCATAAATCATGTTTGCATCAAGGTGGCACGCTCCGCCGGTATTGATCTGGACAACCGGAGCGCCGTATTTTTCAATGCGCTCAGCGTCGTCGGTGCCTGCGATGTCCCCCTCAATAACGCCCACTCTCAGACCAGCACTCATGGAAAGGGTCCTTTCCAGTACCGAAGTTTTGCCTGCCCCGGGGCCGCTCATAAGATTAATCACATACACGCCGGCGTCATTAAAAAGTTTCCTGTTTTCAAACGCAATACGCTCGTTTGCCTCAAGTATCCTGGTTGCGACCTTGACCTTCACGCTTATGAAACCTCCATATCAATGATATCCATTTCCCGGCCTGTAGTTATCTGAAAGGACTTCCCTCTGCAGACAGGGCAGCACAGTATATATTCCTCTTCCACGATGAAACTGCTTTTACAGTCCTTACAGAGACCTGTCACAGGGACCTCTTCAATATTCAGCCTGGCATTCAGCGCAATCGATTCCAGCTTGATAACGTCAAACGCAAAAATAAGGGCGTCAGGCATTATCCCTGACGCCCTTCCTATCCTGAGATTTACCGAATCTATCCTTGAGTGGCCGCTCCTGACGCACTGCTCGGTTATGATCCCGATAACGCTCTGTGCGATCGAAAGCTCATGCATCTCAGCTCTTTGCGTATTTTTCCTTTTCCTTATCGTACGCCTCTTTGCCGGCTTCGATAGCGGACTTCACCAGGGTTTTCTTTTCCTCATAATAGCCCTTTCCATCGTCGACCACTGATATGACCTTTTCCCTGGCCTCGCTGACATATTCGTTTGTCTTGTCCTTGATTTCGTCCGCAAGCTCCTTTATCCTCCGGCGGGTTTCACTTCCCGACTGCGGCGCAATAAGCAGAGCCAGACCGGCTCCGACAACTCCTCCCAACAGAAACGATAACAGCAGCGACCCTGATCCATACCCTTCTTCTTTCATGTCCTGTCTCCTTTCCCGGTTAAATGACCTATAAAATATGATATTGCTGCGCTGATCCCTGCTTTCATGCCCAGGGTCTTAATCGTAAGGGACGAACTGACAGCATTCACCACAGCACTGACAGCGCTGATATTCCGTCCCACTTCATGGACCGCCCCGGAAAACTTCCTGACGTCCTCAGTTATCAAATTCACATTGTCGGAAATGCTTCTGATACTTTTTAGCGTTGTCTGGAGCTCGTCAAGCGCAGGGTTCAGCTTCTCTTCAGTTGTTCGGCGCAGAGACTCCATAGTCCGTCTGACCTCCATAAGCAGTGGAACAAGAAATACAGCAATGAGCACAACAGCAAAACCAATAACGCCAAGAATGAAAGTGTCCATATTGCCTCCGAAAAAATTATATCATAGTTCATGGAATTCCCTAAGTATTATACACTCTGACGCAGCTCTTGAGCAGGCCCCGGCCGGATTAATCCTGACAGGCCTGTCTGACTGATGGGAATGAATCAGCAATGTCACAGACAAAGCATTTTCAGCGTATCCACCCCTCCCTGCATGGATAACTATCGCAATAATGTTGTCTACATTACGCCCCAGATGCTTTCTTCGCGTGCAATTTCATCTTCCGGCAAAGGTCGTATATCACAGCCAAGGGTCCTGAGGTAGTCAACTACGGCCATCAATAAACGGTCAAAGCCTTCCTTTACTTCCGTTGAGAGAGTAAGACCCATTTTTATAGTCTTGGGCTCTATGCCGAACAGTACTACATTTTCAGGCAGCTTGTCGATGATGGTCGCTGTTGCCAGAAGATCCGAGATGCCGAGTTGATGCGGAGATATTCTGGTAAAAAACTGCGCCGGCACATCCTTACCCCTGACTATCAGCACACTGCCGGGAGCCGCGTTTCCCTTGATGGCATCAATGAGGACCAAATGATCCTTGCCTTCAATATATTCAAGCAGGTCAAGACCGGATGTGCCTCCATCGATTATCTCAACATTGTCCGGAAAATGGAATCTCCGCTTAAGTTCATCGACAGCACGCACACCGACACCCTCATCCATCATAAGAATGCTCCCCACACCGAGGACCAGGATGCTCATGGCCTATACTACCCTGACATTCATAATCTCCTTCTGGTCCCTGTCAACGAGATGTATTGCGCAGGCCAGACATGGGTCAAAAGAATGGACAGTCCGGATCACTTCGAGCGGCTTTTCAGGGTCTTTGACCGGGTTGCCGACCAGCGCTGCTTCATAAGGTCCGGGCTTATCCTGACTGTTTCTCGGTCCAGCGTTCCAGGTCGATGGAACAACCGCCTGGTAATTTTTTATCTTGCCGTCTTTTATCACAATCCAGTGTGAGAGTATGCCTCGGGGAGCTTCATGGAAACCATAACCCCTTTGCTCTCCGGCCGGGAAAGAAGGAGGGTTAAACGTCTTGAAATCACCCTTGCCGATATTGTTCATCAGAGCCTGCCATTGATTTTTCAGCTCATCATACAGCACAGCGCAGCGAATGGAGCGTGCTCCAATCCTGCCGATCGTGGAATGCAGCGCAGAGATGCCGACCTTTGCCCCGGCAAGCGCGCTTATGGTTTCAAGCATATTGTTTGTATATTTCTGTGTAGGTTTGTGCCCGGCTGCATACATACAGAGCACATTTGCGAGCGGACCCACCTGGGCCGGTTTTCCCATGAATGACGGAGACTTGACCCAGGAATATTTCCCCTTGTCCTGGAAGTCGGTATACTTCGGAATTGTGTCCTCTTCCCATGGATGCCTGTCCCAGTCACCGTCATACCATGAATGTTTAAT
>JAGVHR010000087.1 GCA_020056455.1 Thermodesulfovibrionales bacterium | reverse complement strand
CCCTTTGCCAAAGGGAGGAACAATTCCCCTCTTTGGCAAAGAGGGGCGAGGGGAGATTTTCCATACAAATCCCGATTACTTATGGTCTTATTAATATATTTGTAAATTCCAACTCCCTTATGAATATAGAGATTGACGGACCGGATACGGAGGCCCCATGAAACAATTAATTGCAATTATCATTGCTGCTGCTCTCATAGGGACAGGCGCTTTTTTTTGGTTTTCCAGAAATGGAAGTGAAATGAAGTTCAGGACCGAAAAGGTCGTTAAAGGCGATATCACAGCTACAGTCAGCGCCTCAGGTACTCTGAATGCCGTTACCACAGTTCTTGTCGGGACCCAGGTCTCCGGCGTTGTAAAAGAGATATTTGTTGATTTCAACTCCGTGGTGACGAAAGGCCGGCTCATTGCCATGATCGAGCCAACGACCTTTGAGGCACAGGTTGAGCAGGCAAGGGCAGGGCTTGCTTCCGCAATGGCCAACCTTGAAAAATCAGGGGCAGAGCTTCTTGATTCCCAGAGGATATTGGACAGGGCCAGGGAGCTTTTTCCCAGGGGCTATATAGCACGAAGCGAGCTTGATGCTGCTGAGACGAAGTTCCTTTCTTCAAAGGCGCAGTCAGGCGTTTCAAAGGCACAGGTGGCCCAGGCTCAGGCATCCCTGAAGACTGCCGAAACCAACCTCCGTTATACGAGGATCGTATCGCCTGTTGACGGCATTGTCGTTTCGCGGAATGTGGACGCAGGGCAGACCGTTGCAGCAAGCTTCCAGACCCCGACACTCTTTACCATTGCCCGGGACCTGACCAGGATGCAGATAGACACCAATGTCGATGAAGCTGATATCGGCAGGGTCCGGACAGGCATGGACGTTGAGTTTACAGTGGATGCGTATCCTGAGACGACTTTTCGCGGGAAGGTCTTCCAGGTCAGGAACGCTCCCATAACGATTCAGAATGTTGTTACCTATGACGTTGTAGTCATTGTTGCCAATCCTGAGCTGAAGCTGAAACCCGGTATGACCACAAACGTATCGATTATTGTTTCAACCTTGAAAGATGTGCTGAAAGTCCCCAGGGCGGCGCTCCGCTTCAGCCCCCAGGCTCCTGAGAAGAACAAAACCAGGACCAGGACGCAGCAGAAAGGACCGGGTATATGGGTCCTTGAAAAAAATATTCCAAGGCGCATACCTGTCACTATAGGTCTGAGCGACGGCATGCACAGTGAGCTTGTTTCAGGTGAAATCAGGGAAGGTCAGGAAGTTATTACAGAGTCCGCCGGCAAGGCCGCTGAGCGGGAGAAATCAGCCCCGAGAATGTTCTGATATGACCCTTCTCGAGGCCAGGAACATCAGCAAAACATATGCTTTTGGAGAGGCTGAAGTGAGGGCGCTCTGCCCGACTTCCCTTAAGATAGAAGCAGGTGAATTTATTGCGATCATGGGCCCCTCCGGTTCAGGGAAATCAACTCTTATGAATATCCTCGGCTGTCTTGACAAGCCTACTGCCGGAGAGTATCTGCTTGGGGGTGTTGATGTCAGCAGCCTAAGCAGGGACGAGTGCGCTGAGATACGGAACAAGCGGATCGGGTTTGTGTTTCAGGGGTTTAACCTGCTGCCCAGGACTTCAGCCCTGGAGAATGTGGAATTGCCGCTTCTGTATGACGGCATATCAGCTGTAGAGCGCAAGGACAAGGCGCTGGCAGCCCTCAGGAAGGTCGGGCTTGAGGGCAGGGAGCAGCACCATTCCAACCAGATGTCCGGAGGACAGCAGCAGCGTGTTGCGATAGCCAGAGCGCTTGTCAATAACGCCCCGATCATCCTTGCTGATGAGCCGACAGGAAATCTGGACACAAAAACCAGCGCTGAGATCATGGACCTTTTTGTGAAGTTAAACACAGAGTCCGGCATTACTGTGATTCTTGTTACCCATGAGCCTGACATAGCTGCATACAGCAGGCGGGTCATTCGCTTTCTCGACGGCTGCATCGTGAGCGACGAGGTGACGAAAATATCAAAGGATAAGCAGGCAGGACAGAGACAAGCTGCACATTCATTTTCCACTGACCCATAAATATGGTCAATATACCTTCAACCATACGGCTGTCCTTCAGGGCGCTACGCGTCAACAAGATGCGTTCCATGCTTACCATGTTGGGCATTATCATCGGAGTGGGCGCAGTAATCGCCATGCTTGCAGTAGGTACAGGCGCGCGCAGGAGAATTGCAGACCAGATATCAAGCATGGGCAGCAATCTGATCATGGTGCTTTCAGGGGCCAGCACCTCCGGTGGCAGGCGCCTGGGCGCCGGAACACAGCCGACACTTTCACTAACTGATTCGGAGGCGATCCTGAAAGAAGCGACTTCCGTGCAGGACGTTGCGCCGAGTCTCAGCGGCGTGGGCCAGATTGTATTTGGGAATCAGAACTGGTCCACAGGGGTTACAGGCACCACTCCAAGCATTCTTGATGTGCGGGACTGGAGACTTTCGTCAGGCAGGACCTTTAACGCTGATGATGTCAAGGGCGCCAATAAGGTCTGCCTTGTTGGTCAGACGGTAGTTGACAATCTATTTGGAGATATTGATCCGGTTGGACAGATCATCCGGATCAATAAGATACCTTTTGCCATAGTGGGGGTTCTTGAGGCAAAAGGCCAGTCCCCCAACGGACAGGACCAGGACGATACTATTATTGTCCCTGTTACCACTGCTCAGAAAAAACTCTTTGGAACGGCTTTCCCCGGCATGATCCGGCTTATAATGGTAAAAGCCGGAAGCATTGAGGACCTGGCCAGGGCAGAAAGAGAGATTACAGATATTCTCAGACAGAGGCATCGCCTCGGCCCTGGGCAGGACAATGATTTTACGGTCAGAAACCTTACCCAGATGCTTCAGGCAACTGAGCAGTCGACAAAAGTAATGACCCTGCTGTTAGGCGCTATCGCGTCAGTATCGCTGGTTGTAGGCGGCATAGGCATCATGAATATAATGCTGGTGTCAGTTACCGAGAGGACCAGGGAGATAGGAATCAGAATGGCCGTAGGCGCAAAGACCTGGGACATCAGGCTCCAGTTTCTCATTGAGGCTCTGTTGCTGTCGCTGATCGGAGGTGTTATCGGCATACTTGCCGGCATAACCGTATCCAAGGTGCTTTCATCGATTGCCGGATGGTCGATAATAGTCTCTGCGTCTTCCATTTTGCTTTCCTTTGGCTTCTCTGGGATGGTCGGCATCTTTTTCGGCTATTATCCCGCGTACAAGGCATCACTTCTGGATCCGATCGATGCGCTGAGGTACGAATAATAAGTTCTGTTGACTAAATTTCAGGCCTGTCTGATAATACAGGTCAATATGATCGCATTTTCTCTTCAATCAGGAAGCAACGGCAACTGCATCTATGTCGAGACAGGCGGCAGAAGACTCCTCTTTGACGCCGGTATCAACGGCATACAGGCCGAAAAAAGGCTTGCGGCATTGGGCCGGAACATTCGTGATGTGGATGCCGTGATTATCTCCCATGATCACGGAGACCATATCAGGCATGCCGGCGTTTATCAGAGAAAATACGGCCTTCCAATATTCGTGACCCAAAAAACCCTTGCCATTGCCGTCAAACGTCATCCTATCGGCAGGCTTCATGATGTGCGTCATTTTGCCTCTGACGGACTGATCAGTTTTGGTGATGTGACTGTCCATGCCATACCAACGCCCCATGACAGCGCAGACGGAGCGGTTTTTGTCGTAGCATCAGGAGACAAGCGACTCGGTATCATGACTGATCTCGGTCATGTCTTTGAAGGACTCGCTGATGTGATCTCCTCGCTTGACGCTGTTTTTATCGAGAGCAACTATGATCCCGATATGCTCGCTCGCGGACCCTATCCGGCCTTTCTCAAAAGAAGAATCAGCGGGCCCGAGGGCCATCTATCGAACAGCGAGGCGGCTGAACTGCTGAACGTCGCGTCCATGGGAAAGCTCAAGTGGGCCTGTCTGGCTCATCTTTCCGAGCAGAACAACAAGCCGTCAGTAGCCATGGAGACACACCGCAGGCTGATCAATAGACAATTTCCGCTTTATATAGCAACCAGATATACCGCTTCAGAAGTCCTCAGCGTCTGAAGCCTGTTTTTTCAAGCCGTCGTAAGACCACTCTTTTCACTCGGGTAGTCATATCCGGACTTTCTGCTATTAATCAGTTCATAAGTTTCCGGACAGTTAAAAAATCCCTCCTAACCTCCCTTTGCCAAAGGGAGGAACAATTCCCCTCTTTGGCAAAGAGGG
>JAGVHR010000212.1 GCA_020056455.1 Thermodesulfovibrionales bacterium | reverse complement strand
TTTTTCATGAACACCTCCCATAAATTTAGTGGTGTTCATGATAGTGCAGAACGTGGCTACTCGATTGTCAAAGAGCGTTTGTGCACGATGTCGTGGCGGTTATCAACTTAGGGGATATCCTATAGTGCTTTCTATCGAAAAAAATAATTGAGGAGGTTCACAATGGAAGTAAAAAAAATGGCGAAGTATTTTATTTTTAACGCGGTTCTGTGTTGTGTTTTCCTTGTTTCCGGAGGCGGCCTTGCTTTCGGTATACCACTAATGGATACTTCGAGTTTAGTTCGAGGTATTAATATAGGTACAGGCACACCCGAAATCAGAATCATGGAACCGCGCACTGTAATCGCTGAATCAAACGGAGTGCCAACTTCATTTAAGTTCTTTTTTGATGTCTATCTCCCTGGCACTGGGTTAAGCGACGCCACAAAGATATGTAGCACCACACCAAAAGCAATACCATACCCGTCACTAACCAACTGCATTCCGGGATCCCTTGGCTTTGCGACTGATCCCGGAAGATTTTTTGGTAGCTGGGGTGGACACCGTGTCCTCGCAATATTGATGCTGCATGTGGAGTGTACTGATGCAACAAGTTCGGCCAAAATAGAAAAGGATGCCACCTTTATCTATTCCGCAGCAGTTGATCAACTGAATGCCGGGGCATATGTGGGTACAGTTTGGACCAGGAATTACCCCCGTAAAACAATTGGTGCGTCTTCTCTTGATCTCAACCAGGATGGGTCTTCCGAGATATTGATGATTAATCTGGCGATACCGATTTCTGGCGGAGAAAATAATCGAGCAGTTTTGATTGACTTTACAAGCGGAACTATTATCAAAGATCAAACTTTTCCTCTATATCATGAAATTAATCAATGATCCCTTCCGACGCAACATTCCCAACCGGGCTTTGCCAGTGGGTCAGGCGCACTAAAGCTGAATGATAGTCTGAAATGATATAATCTGCCATGCGTTTTATTGCAGACCTGCACATCCACTCAAGATATTCCAGGGCAACGAGCAGGGACCTGAACCCGGAGAACCTCTGGAAATGGGCCCAGTTGAAGGGCATCCGGGTCATTGCGACCGGTGATTTCACGCATCCCCAATGGCTTGAGGAACTCAGAGAAAAGCTTGAACCTGCCGGCAATGGCCTCTTTCGACTAAAGGAAATATTTCAAAGCAATGAAGTGCCGGAATCCTGCCGGGCAGAGGTATATTTCCTGCCTTCTGCCGAGATAAGCTGCATCTTCAGGAAAAACGACAGGACCAGGAAGGTCCACTCCCTAATCCTTGCTCCAGGTTTCTCAGAGGCCGAAAAGATCAATTCCCGGCTCTCAGGGATCGGCAACCTGCATTCTGACGGAAGGCCTATCCTTGGTCTGGACGTGAAGGAACTGCTGAAGATCGTTCTTGACGAATCTCCTGATTCCATGCTCATCCCAGCCCATGCCTGGACCCCTCATTTCTCAGTTTTAGGCGCTGCATCCGGCTTTGACAGCCTTGAAGAATGCTTTGAGGACCTGACCCCGCATATACATGCGATAGAAACAGGCCTGTCCTCTGACCCGCTTATGAACTGGAGGCTTTCAGCGCTTGACAGGATGACGCTTATATCAAACTCAGACGCTCATTCCCCTTCAAAGATAGGCCGGGAAGCGAATATATTTGACACTGACCTTTCCTATAGCGCAATCATGAAGGCGTTGAGAACAAAAGACGGGTTCTCAGGCACCATTGAGTTCTTCCCTGAAGAGGGGAAATATCATTACGACGGGCACCGGGCCTGCAATGTGGTTCTTTCGCCGAAAGAGACAATACAGTGCCGGGGCATATGCCCTGTCTGCGGCAAAAAACTCACGATAGGCGTAATGCACAGGGTTGATTCACTTGCCGACAGGGAAGAAGGTTTCAGGCCGCCGGGTGCGCCTTTTTTTCATTCCATCATTCCCCTTGCAGAGATTATTGCAGATACTCTGAGCGTCGGCACTGCAAGCAAAAAAGTAAACTCGCAGTACTTCGGGCTTCTCAATTCGCTCGGAAACGAATTCAGCATTCTGATTGATAAGTCTCCCGGCGAGTTGCAGGCATCAGGGCTGCCCCGTCTTGCCGAAGCGATTGCAAAAATGCGATCAGGCGATGTTTCAATAGCCCCGGGTCATGACGGCGTATTCGGCAGGGTCAGGATATTCGAACGGGTTAAAAAGAAGTAGCATTCAGGAGGAGAGGCATGCCTCCCCTCCTGAAAATAAACTATACGGGAACTGCGTGCGTCAGGGTTTGAATCTCCATATGTTTCTGGAGTACGCAGAGGATCCGAAATCATAGCCGTTAAGTATGTAGCCATAAATGCCTCTTTTGCCGGCCATAGGCGTATAGAGCGTCTGAGTGCCTTGCAGATTGCCGGCCCAGGCTCCGGCAGAAAAGACCTCGCCGTCTGTCCTGAGGCTTCCACAGTTGCCCATCAACGCATAGGAGCCGTTGTAATATAATGAGCCCATGCCGCCTCTCGCAGCATTCATCGCCGGTCTGGAAGTCCATATATTGGTAGAGGTATTGTACTCTTCAACAACATTTTGTTCATCGCCGCACCGCGGGCCTGAAAAACCACCCATAATCAGAGCGCTGGCGGTAGCGCCCAGAGGCGCTGAACCGGCAAAGGCTGTAGCAGTTGGTTTTGCCGCTCCTGTGCTCCAGGAATTTGCAGCAGGATTGTAGATATATACGGTGTTCAGAGTTGTGTCGCCGGCGTTAAATCCTCCGACAACATAGATCTTCCCTCCACGCTCAAAGACCGTGGGCTGAATAAGAGGCTGCGGAATCGGATTCCCTGCGCTCCAGGTTTCTGAGCTGATATCAAATATCTGGATAGCGTCCGAAATACCGCCGGTGTTCCAATCCATACCGCCTGCCACGTATATTTTGCCACCGGAGGCTGCTGCGCCCGTATTTGCAAGAGGGACCGGCATTATCCAGTCTGAATCCATGAAGCACCTTGTCGGAGTCCCAAGGGTGCAGCGCTCTACAAGACCGGTCTGCCCCCAATAAGTGCTGCCGCCCATGATAAACAGGTCATTGCCAACCTGAGCTGAGGAAGCCCAGCCATGGCCAAGAATTGTCTCTCCGATTTTGACCGGAAGATGCGCAATAGTTAACACTGCGCCGCCGGTTGAAGTTTTGGAAGCGCTGGTGGTCACTGTAAGCTTGCCTGTCCCGTAATAACTGTTGTTTGCAGGCACTCGTGCGACTATTCTTCCCGGAGCCCAGGAGACGATATTCAGAGGCAGACCTTTGAAATTAACAGTGCCCTGAACAGTCCCGAATTGGGCGCCAATGATTGTGACTGCGTCTCCGAGATCAGCAGCATTTGGATTGACCTTGAATATTGCAGGCAGAACAACGGTCGAAGCGAGAAGGGATTTCTGCAGATTGAGTCGACCTCCTGTCATGGACAGATCAGCAAATGCTGCCGGGAAATCAACTCCGTTTAAAACAGCAGCCTTAATCTTCCACCAGCTGGAGGTCGGGTATCTGGCCCAGATAAGCGCTGCCACACCGCTTACATGAGGGGTGGCCATGGAAGTGCCGCTGTAAGAAGAGTATGTATTGCCGGGTGTTGAACTCAGGATGGAAACTCCAGGCGCAAAAAGGTCAACGCCGGCTTTTCCGAAATTCGAAAACCAGGCAGCTCCATCATAGGAATCAGATGCTCCGACACTTATTATATTGTCAAGATCATAAGTTGAGGGATAACCGGGATTCAAGTCAGTATTCATACCATCATTGCCTGCGGCAGCCACAAACAACACGCCCGCATCCCTGGCAGCCTTGATTGCGTCATACAGAGCCTGGGAATAGCCGCCGCCGCCCCAGCTGTTGCTCAGTATTCCCCTTGTATAGCTGTTGGCAGCCATAATATCGATAAAATAATCTATGCAGGCAATGGCATCGGAAGTCCATCCCGAGCCGTCGATATCCAGAAACTTCAGGGCCATCAACTTTGTCTGCCAGGCAACTCCGACAACACCAACGCCGTTATTGCCCCTTGCTCCGATCGTGCCGGCAACATGAGTGCCATGGCTATTGTCGTCCATGGGATCGCCGTCAAGGTTATAGACGTCGATACCCCTTACGTCGTCCACCCAGCCGTTTCCGTCGTCGTCAATGCCGTTGCCCGCGATCTCGCCTGGATTGGCCCAAATATTTGCCGCAAGGTCCTCGTGATTATAATCGATGCCTGTGTCCACTACTCCCACGATTACCGTGCCTGCGAATTTCTGCGCATTCCAGCCCTCGGGAGCATCTATGTCAGCGTCGGCAGTGCCGGTGCCGCCGGTGTTATGCAGACCCCATAGTTCAGCAAATCTCGGATCATTGGGCACAGCAAGGGTACGCACCTGATAGTCGGGCTCAGCGTATACAACTGTCTTGCTCCGGTACAGGGCCTCAATCGCTCTGCCCACAGAACTTTCAGGCACATCTACCACATGTACGCCTGCTTTGGCAAATGTCTTTACTATCCTGCCGTTTATGCCTGCTATGGCCTTCCGCGCATTTTCAGGAAGGGAAGGGCCTTCATTCACGGCAGATGGTCCAGCTGAATTCATCTTGAATCTGACCAGAATGCGGCTTGAAGAAAACCGGACATCATTGGCCGGAGGGTGGGTAGTAAGCATATTTCCGTAAGATGCATTGTTGTCTGCGCCGGCCTGCGGCGCCGTTATACACAGGCAAACAAGAAAGACAACAACAGCTACAAGTTTGTTCAACGTCTGCTCTTTCATTTTTTCCTCCATTTTGAACTGAGCCATCGTAAAGAATATAAGACAAGCCTATGGGGATTGTAAAGCGTTTGTGAAACAGCCTCTTGATAAAAACTTATTGGCCTTGAGCATTCCGAATTATTACGCAAGCCCTAATGCTAATCTGGTATGATATTACTGTGAAATTGAGACTGACCACTTCTCATAAAGGAGTATTCTTATGGTATCAGGGAAGGAAGATCTGCTGGCAGCACTCATTGAAGCCTATCTCATGGAAAAAGGGACCAACGAATTTTATGTTTTCGCTGCCGGAAAAGCTGTGAATGAGGACGCGAGGAAAGCATTCCAGGACCTTTCATGCTGGGAGGCGCAGCACATGGAGTTTATCGGGTCTCTGTATAAGGCCATAGAGCAGGACATGGACATCCTTGGGTTTGAAGCGTTCAGCAGAAATACGCTTTCTCCTGTTTCTGAAGCCGGCATCCCGGTAAAGGACCTTGAAACGAAATTCGAACCCTGTCAGTTTACAGACGACAAAGGCGCGATTGCCCTTGCCCTGGAGATTGAGGGCAAGGCATTTAATCTGTACCGGAGGCTCTCCGGGGCAGCTGTTGACAGCAATGCCCGTGTTGTCTTTAGCGAGATGATGGGACAGGAGCAGAAACATATCGATTATCTTACGGAAATGAGGGCGAGACTTGCTTAAGCTCCGCGACGGCATTGTAGAGCTCTACAGAAAGGTGGCCTCGTCCCTTCCTCCGGATGTTGAGGAGGCTGTAAAGGGGGCTCTGGCGCATGAGGCTGAAGGCTCAGGCGCAGCTGCAACTCTTTCTGTAATTCTCGAAAATGTAAAGCGGGCCAGGGACACCTTCAGGCCGCTCTGCCAGGACACCGGCGTGCCGGTATTTTACGTTAAGGTGCCCTTTGGGCTCAGCCAGAAAGAACTGAAAAACACCATCATGGAGGCGACACGCGAGGCAACACAGAAGGTGCCCTTGCGGCCCAATGCTGTTGACATTATTACGGAAAAAAACTCCGGAGACAATACAGGCGAGGGGTTCCCGGTTATCTATTTTGAGGAAACCTCAGGGGGTGCCCTGATAATCGACCTGATGCTCAAGGGCGCAGGCTGTGAAAACGCCGGACAGACGTACAAACTTCCGGTTGAGGAACTCGCTGCTCAACGCGACCTTGAAGGTGTAAGAAAATGTGTGCTCGATACTGTGCAGAAGGCCCAGGGAAGGGCCTGCCCCCCATATATACTCGGCGTCGGGATCGGCGCAACAAAAGACCAGGTTGCAAGGCTTGCCAAAGAGCAGTTGATGAGAAAACTGACTGATTCAGCCGCGACCGGAGAAATAGCAGCATTGGAGCGGCAGCTTGTCAGTGACATCAATGAGCTCGGCATAGGGCCGATGGGCCTTGGGGGCAGGACAACTGCCATGAGTGTAAAGATTGCTGTAAATCACCGGCATCCTGCGTCCTATTTTGTCGATATATCTGTTGGCTGCTGGGCGATGAGAAGGGGAAGGCTGATATGGTAGAGGTAAAAAGAGTAGGGCTTCCACTGTCTGCTGAGGACGCAGCAGGCCTTAGGGTCGGGGACATGGCGCTGCTAAGCGGCAGGCTCGTTACCGGCAGGGACAGAGTGCATAAATACCTTGTTGAAAAACACCCTGGAAAGGGAGACATTCCCTTTGATCTTGAAGGCGCTGTACTTTATCATTGTGGTCCGGTGATAAAAAAGACAGACGCCGGCTATCAGGTGCTTGCCGCCGGACCGACAACGAGTATGAGAGTAGAGATGTATGAAGCTGATGTTATCAGACAGTATGGCCTTCGCGGTATTATGGGCAAAGGCGGCATGGGAGACAAGACCCTCAGGGCGCTGCAAGAGGTGGGCGCTGTTTATTTTCAGACAACCGGCGGTGCTGCGGCATATCTGGCTGACATGATTACTGAGGTTGCCGGTGTATGGAAACTTGAAGAGTTCGGCCCTACAGAGGCGATGTGGCTTTTTGAGATCAGGGATTTTCCTGCTGTCGTGACGATGGACAGCCACGGCAACAGCATCCATAAAGAGATTGAAGCTGTTTCTTTTGAGAAGTTCCGCACTCTTGCAGGGAAGATCTGACTTCAAACCCCATGATCTTTATTGCAGGCGCATCAGGTTTTGTCGGCAGCCATCTTCTTGATTTCCTAAATGAAAAAGGCATGGCATTGCGCTGCCTTGCGCGAGCAGGCAAGGCACGGGAAAAGCTTCTTCGCAAGGGAGCTGAGGTTGTCGCAGGAGATATTACCCGGCCTGAGACCCTTAAAGGCGTCCTGAACTCTGATGATATTGTTATCCATCTTGCAGGCATCATCGAAGAAAAGTCAGGGGCAACATTTCAGGCTGTTCATGTGGAGGGTACGAGGTCCCTTATCGCTGAGGCGCAACGGGCCGGTATCAGACATTTTTTTTATCAATCAGCTCTGGGTGCAGATAAGAACTCCTGGTCAGGATATCTGAGGACAAAGGCGGAAGCTGAAGAGATCGTTAAACAAGGCGGCATTCCCTTTACGATTTTCAGGCCTTCTCTCATCATAGGCCCCTGGGACGGCTTTACAAGGAAGCTTGTTGACATGATAAGACTTTCACCTGTCATACCTATTCCCGGCGAGGGGAACGCCCTTTTTCAGCCTCTTTATATCAAAGACTGGCTCTGGTGCATGGAGAAGGTGCTTGAATCGCCCGGCAGTTTTGCCTCTACATATGAACTTGGCGGACCTGAGCACCTGAAATACCGTGAGATTGTCCGTAAGCTTGCGGACGCGCTCGGGACTGACAAGCCTCTGGTCACAATTCCCATGGGGCTGATGAAATTATCCGTAGGACTCTTCAGTAAATTTATGCTCAGACTGCCGGTCACTGCTGACCAGCTTCGCCTTCTTCAACAGGACAACATCTGCGACATCGACAGTGTCAGCCGGCATTTTGGTTTCACTCCTGTTAAACTACAGGACGCTTATCAGGAATTTATCAGTTCCTGACAGTACAAGCTGAATTATTATATCTATAAGAGGCTCTTGCAAAAGTATTGGAATTCCCTTTTTTGTCATTCCGAAACGAAGTGAGGAATCTGTTATCATCAATGACTTATAAGACCTCTCACTTTGTTCGAGGTGACAGATTGAGGACTTTTGCAGGAGCCTTCCTTGTCTCTATTTTACAACGAGCACTGAACATTGGGCATGGTCCACGAGCTTTGACGACACGCTTCCCATAAAGAATTTCCCTGCGCCGTGTCTGCCGTGCGAGCCTGCAACTATAATATCAGCCTTCATCCTAACGGCTTCCGCGAGTATCTCTTCAGCAGGCCTGCCGTATTTGATAATGGTTTTTAAAGGAGAGACCCCCTCTGCTTTTGCTCTGATCCTCGCAAGGGTTTTTTTGGTATCCGCTGTCATGGCATCAAGAATACGCACTCTGTCCATCTCTACCAGCTCAGTGAGATAGAGTTCAGGAATAACTGATATTACGGTCAGCGCTGCTTTGAACTGCGTAGCCAGTTCAAGAGCTGACTTTACTGCTTTGTCCGAGGCCTTTGAGCCGTCATGTGCCGCAAGTATTTTCTTCATGTGCTTTCTCCTCCTCCTCTGTTGGCGTATGTGAAAATTTTATCAGAGCCGGTAGCATTTGTCTTTTTTTTTCTCAACAAAACGTTTAAAATACTGAATTCCTGTTTCGGAAAGGACCACCCAAATGCCAAGAAAAGACTATTTCTTTACGTCAGAATCTGTTACTGAAGGGCATCCTGACAAGATTGCCGACCAGATTTCTGACTCGATTCTTGATGCGATTATTGCTCAGGACCCGATAGCGAGGGTCGCGTGTGAGACTCTGGTGACAACGGGTCTTGCCTTTGTCGCCGGGGAAATCTCCACAACCTGCTATGTTCATATACCAGATATAGTAAGGGCCACAATAAAGGACATAGGCTACACCCGTGCCAAGTACGGCTTTGACTATGAGACCTGCTCTGTCATCACTTCTATTGACCAGCAGTCAGGCGATATTGCCATGGGTGTCGATACAGGCGGCGCAGGGGACCAGGGGCTTATGTTCGGCTATGCCTGCAATGAAACGCCTGAACTGATGCCTATGCCGATCATGCTTGCGCACAAGATTGCCATGCGGCTCTCCGAACTGAGAAAGTCGGATGTTCTCGGATATCTCAGGCCTGACGGCAAGTCACAGGTCACTATTGAATACCAGGACGGCAAGCCTGTCCGCATCGACACTATTGTTGTTTCTTCCCAGCACAGTCCTGATGTTCATATTAAGGACATGAAGGAAGATATCATCGAGAAGGTCATCAGACCGGTTGTGCCGAAAGAGCTGCTCGATGAAGAGACTGTAAAATACTATATTAATCCTACGGGCCGCTTTGTGGTCGGAGGTCCCATGGGCGACACAGGTCTTACAGGCAGAAAGATTATTGTCGACAGTTATGGCGGAGTGGGAAGCCATGGAGGCGGGGCCTTCTCAGGGAAAGACCCTACGAAGGTCGACCGCTCCGGAGCATATATTTCACGGTATATCGCAAAGAATATTGTTGCTGCCGGCATAGCCGACAAAGTGGAGGTCCAGCTTGCCTATGCGATCGGTATACCTGAGCCTGTTTCGATCCTGATTGATACTTTCGAGACCGGCAGGATAGAGGAAGCACAGATCGCCAGGCTTGTCAGGAACAACTTCGATCTGACGCCGAAGGGCATTATCGATCATCTTAGGCTCAGAAGGCCGATCTACAGAAAGACTGCGGCATATGGACATTTCGGGAAGAACGACCCTGATCTTACCTGGGAAAATACAGACAAGGCAGAGGCGTTGAAGAAAGAGGCTGGAATCTAAAGCTGACGAACTCGAAAAAAGTCATAAAGGAGCGGGTTTGTAAAAAGCTCCGGAGGCAAGGCGCGCAAGAAATGAGGAATGAGGCGTATTGTTGAATACGTCGCAGTGTCGAGTTTTGAAGCGCAACACAGCATACGGACTTTTTAGGAAGCCGTCAAAGCTGATAACTGGGTGATCGCAATAGACACCTGCAACCTGAGTTTGGAGGATAATGTGGTAAAAAACGATGTTAAAGATATCAAACTTGCCGGCAAAGGGGCACTGCGGATCGAATGGGCAGAGAAGGAAATGCCTGTCCTACGCTCCATCAGGGAGCGTTTCGCAAAGGAGCAGCCGCTTAAAGGCCTGCGTCTTGCAGCATGCCTGCATGTAACGACCGAGACTGCAAATCTTGCAGAGACACTGAAGGCAGGAGGGGCCCAGGTCTACCTCTGCGCGTCCAACCCCCTGAGCACTCAGGATGACGTAGCAGCCTCGCTTGCCAGGAATTCAGGCATTCCGACCTTTGCCATCAAGGGTGAGGACCACAAGACCTATTACCGGCATATTATGGACTGTCTTTCCCTGAAGCCCAATATAACCATGGACGATGGGGCTGACCTTGTCTCAGTGCTGCATACCAAAAAGACGGACCTGCTTGAGCATATCATCGGAGGCACTGAGGAGACGACAACCGGTGTGATCAGGCTCAGGGCCATGGCTGAAGAGGGTGTGCTTAAATATCCGATCATTGCTGTAAACGACGCCTATACAAAATACATGTTCGACAACCGCTATGGGACCGGCCAGTCCACGATTGACGGCATCCTCAGGGCGACGAACAGACTTATCGCCGGCTCTATCTTTGTTGTCGCGGGTTACGGCTGGTGCAGCAAGGGCATCTCCATGAGGGCAAAAGGCATGGGCGGAAGGGTCATTGTCACCGAGGTCGACCCTTTGAGGGCGCTTGAAGCAACCATGGATGGCTTTGAGGTAATGAAGATGAAAGAGGCTGCCCTTATCGGCGACATCTTTGTTACCGCAACCGGAGACATAGATGTCATATACAAGGAATGCTTCTCCCTTATGAAGGACGGCGCCATATTCTGCAATTCAGGACATTTTAATGTAGAGATTTCGATTGCCGAGCTTCAGAAGATGGCAAAGGCAAAAAGGATGATCAGGGACTATGTTGAGGAGTATACACTGAAAAACGGCAGGAGGATATATCTCCTTGGCGAGGGCCGTCTGATCAATCTCGCTTCAGCTGAAGGTCATCCCTCAGCAGTTATGGACATGAGCTTTGCCAATCAGGCGCTCTGCGCAGAGTATATGGCAAAGAGTTACAAGAAGCTCGAAATGAAGGTCTACAGCGTTCCGGAGAAGATCGATGCGGAGATCGCGCGCCTGAAGCTGAAGTCCATGGGCATAGCAATAGATGTGCTTACCCCTGCCCAGAAGAAGTACCTGTCAAGCTGGCAGGCAGGGACTTAAGAAAATCTTTGAAGCGCTATAAACCAGCCTCATTGAAGGCAGTAAAGACGTATTCTCTTGCCGGCAGGAAGAGCAAGGTTTCCATAGACTACTTTGCCGGTATTCATGAAAAGGGTGGATCGTTTGCAGGCTTTCTCGAAAAACTGCCTGAGGTTTATGCTGCTTCTGACTTCAGGGCAGTTGTAAAGGCGATTGTCCAGGCGCGCAGAGACAGCAGGCCGGTCATCCTCGGCATGGGGGCGCATCCGGTAAAACTTGGTCTTTCTCCTGTCATTATTGAACTTATGAGCAGGGGGATTATCACTGCTATTGCTGCAAACGGCGCCTGCGTGATCCATGATTTTGAAGTTGCAATGGCAGGCCATACTTCCGAAGATGTTGCCAAAGAACTCTGTACAGGCTCTTTCGGCATGTCACGTGATACCGGCAGAGGGGTAAACCTTGCGATAAATAAAGGCGTAAAAAATGGACATGGCATCGGCAGGTCAGTGGGAGAATATATCAGCAGGGGCGCTTTCAGGTTCAGGGACAAAAGCATTTTCTGCCGGGCCTTTGAGACAGGTCTTCCGCTTACTGTGCATGTTGCAATAGGCACTGATATCATACATATGCATCCGCAGGCTGACGGCGCTGCAATAGGCAAAGGAAGCCTGGATGATTTCAGACTGTTGGCTTCTGTTGTTGCCGACCTTGAAGGCGGGGTGTATATCAACCTCGGATCAGCTGTTATTTTGCCCGAAGTATTTCTCAAGGCCCTGAATGTGGCAAGGAATCTGGGCCATAAAGTTGAAAAAATTACTACTGTGAATATGGATTTTATTCAGCATTACAGGCCGAGGGAGAATGTACTCAACAGACCCACAAGGGGTTGCGGGCAGAGTTTTGCGCTGACCGGACACCATGAGATCATGTTCCCCCTTTTGAGCGCTGCTGTTATCGAGGAGATGATATGAGAGTTATTGTCGATGAAGACATCTGCATAGGCTGCGGCAGGTGCGAAGAGATCTGCCCGGCTGTTTTTCATGTTGATGCGGTTTCCGGTAAATCGAGGGTCATTGATGAAGAGGCTTGCGACTACACCGGGTGCTGCGAGGCTGCTGAAGAAAACTGTCCAGTAGACGCCATCAGTCTCGAAGAGTGATGGCTTTGATTATGGAAATCTGTCCATGCGGATCAAATATTGCTTTCGAAGAATGCTGCGGCCCGCTCATAGGGGGTGTACGTCCTGCTGTTACTGCTGAAGAGCTTATGCGTTCCCGGTACAGCGCCTATGTCAGGAAGGAGATCAGTTACCTCCTTTATTCTCTTCATCCTGACCATAGGGCGGACTTTGACGAAAAAGGCACCCGCGCCTGGGCTGAAGGCGCTCAGTGGCATGGTCTTGAAATTGTGGATACTGTTGACGGCAAAGCCGAAGACCTCACAGGCAAGGTCGAGTTCATTGCGTCCTATTCCGACAAGAGCGGCAGGAAAGACCATCATGAACTGGCTGCCTTTGAGAAAAAGGACAGAGTATGGTTTTTTGTGAGCGGCGGACAGCCGCCAGTCAAGCAGATTGTCCGTTCAGCTCCCAAAACAGGCCGTAATGACCCCTGCCCTTGCGGCAGCGGCAGGAAATATAAAAAGTGCTGTGCCTCAGGGTAAGCATAAGCGTCTAAACCCTGCCTTTGCCCGGTGATGTTGTTCGGGCTGTCTGCTATACTGGGACTATGAAGAATTCCGAGATTGCAGGCATCTTTAATGCCATGGCAGACCTTCTCGATATAAAGGGTGAAAACCCCTTCAGAATCCGGGCCTACAGAAAAGCCTCGTTCACAGTCGGCTCTCTTGGAAAGGATGTCTCCGGCATGTCCGAAGGCGATCTGTTGGAAATCCCGGGCATAGGAAAAGACCTTGCAGGCAAGATCCACGAATACCTTGTCACAGGCAGGATTGCGGCATATGAAAAGATAAAACAGGAACTGCCTGAAGGCCTCATTACCCTCCTTGGAGTCCCTGGCCTCGGACCAAAAACCGTAGGCCTTCTCTTTAAGGAATATCATATTTCAGACATCGATCAACTTGAAATGTTTGCAAGACAACATAAGCTGTCGGCACTACCCGGCATCAAGGAAAAGACTGAAGCTTCCATTATAAAAGGGATAGAGATGCTGCGCCGCTATTCCGGCAGTTATCCCATTGGTAAGGTCCTTCCCGTGGCTTTTGAGATAAAGGAATATCTGAGGACAAAGGCCTCTGTCCGCAGGGTCGAGATAGCAGGCAGCATAAGGAGATGGAAAGATACTGTCAGGGATATTGATATCATCTGCACTTCAGATAAGCCCAAGGAGGTCATGAGGGTTTTTACTGCAATGCCTGACGTCAGGCAGGTGCTTATGAAGGGGCCTGCCAGGTCGAGCGTTGTTATCAGCGACGGAATGCAGGTGGATATCCGAGTGGTCGAAAATGAGAGTTTCGGTTCAGCGATGTCTTACTTTACCGGCAGCAAGGGGCATAACATCAGATTGCGGGAGCTTGCTGTAAAGGCAGGGCTTAAGCTTAACGAATACGGCATCTTCAGAGAACAGGACAATAATAAATTAGGCGGACGGAATGAAGAGGACATCTATAATGTCCTCGGCCTGCAGTATGTGCCTCCGGAACTTAGGGAGGATACGGGCGAGATCGAAGCGGCCCTTGATAATGCGCTGCCTGAGCTTGTAGAGCTGAAGGATATCAGGGGCGATCTGCACTGCCACAGCAATTGGAGCGACGGCGGTCTTGACATAGAGGAACTTATAAAGGGCCCGATTGAAAAGGGCTATGCATATATGGCGCTCACAGACCATTCAAAAGGTCTTGGTATCGCGCGTGGGCTAAGCGATGAAAGACTCCTTGGCCAGATACAACTGGTTGAGGCGCTGAATAAGAGGCTGAAGGGCTTCAGGATACTGACCGGGACTGAGGTGAATATCAGGAATGACGGTTCTCTTGACTTTGACGACGAAATGCTCCGAAGACTTGATTTTGTCATTGCCTCTGTCCACTCGGGCTTCAGACAGTCAAAGGAGCAACTCACTGAGCGTATAGTAAAGGCTATGGAAAATCCGTATGTCTCTGTCATAGGGCATATATCAGGCAGGCTTATCGGAGAGAGGGAAGCCTATGAGCTTGATATGGAAAGAGTCCTCGATCAGGCGGCAAAGACAGCGACTGCGCTGGAGATCAATGCCTATCCCCTCAGGCTTGATTTAAGCGAGCCGTATGTGAAGAGGGCCGGAGAGAAAAAGGTCCCGGTCGTAATCAGCACGGACTCTCATACCCTGGGCCAGTTCGACAATATGCAGTACGGCGTTTCAGTTGCCAGAAGGGGCTGGCTTGAAAAGAAAGATGTCCTCAATACACTTCCATGCAGTCTGCTTATAAAAAGGGTGAAAAAGAAGAAATAGATAGAAGTTTCAACCTTTCCTTTAGAAAATTAATGTTCATTGTTAAGCCCGCATATCATAATTCAAACTGTATTCCATTAATAGCCTTCACGTCTTTACCGATTGCATGATCTTTCTTAACCCGACAGATGACATACTCCTTCAATACGGAATCCTCTCCATAGTAACTCTTGAAGTAATTAAAACCCTTTGCAGCATCAAGGGTTGGGGCACCGGTCAATTTAGCCTCAATGGCTATGAACTGACCGCCTTTTTCAATAATAAAATCGACCTCCCTGCCGTCCTTTGTCCGCCAGTAGTAAAGAGGTGGATTGTTGATCCCCTGGGAAAGCAGGTGGCGTTGTATCTGGCTAAACGCGTATGTCTCCCATAGAGCCCCTGCCATGGGAGAGTTAGCTATGTCCTGCCAGGAATAAAGCCCCATCAGGTTAGCAGCAAGGCCTGTATCAAGAAAGTATAGTTTTGGGGACTTAACAAGCCTCTTTCCAAGACTTCTATGGTAGGGCTCAAGCAGATGGATCATATGCGATGCCTCAAGCACCGAGATCCATGCCTTTACGGTATTGGGGGCAACTCCAACATCCCTTGCAAGATCGGCAAACGACAGGGTTTGTGCTGTCCGAATTGCTGCAGCCCTGAGAAAACGATTAAAGTCCCGCAAACTGCCGACATGCATGATATTCCTGACATCCCTCTCAAGGTAGGTTGATATATATGAAGGGTACCAATGCTGCCGGTTAATATCCTTATCCGCATAAAGTGCTGGGAAGCCTCCCGTGCTTATGTAATCCTCACCCGAAGAGAGTCTGTTCCCTTGTTCCAATTCGTGCGCGGATAGTGGCTGGAGATTGACTATCCCGCACCGTCCGGCCAGGCTTTCTGAAAGATTCTGCATACGCGGAAAACTCTGTGAGCCTGTTATGAAAAACTGTCCCTTTTGCTTTGCCTTGTCAACGGTTAGCTTGATATATCTGAAGAGGTCAGGCGCATACTGCGCCTCGTCTATAATGGCCGGAAACTTTAAAGAATCAATAAAATCCTGCGGCGCATTTATTGCTTCCGCTGCCCGTGCCGGATCATCCAAAGTGACATAGGATAAATCAGGGAACAGGTGATTTAAGATGCTGGTTTTACCAACCTGACGGGCACCGGTGACAAAGACTACCGGGAACTGCTTCCCGAGCTCCCTAATCAGGCCTTCTGCATCTCTTTTTATCCACATGCGGATATTGTGCAACTAAAATGCTGAAATGTCCAGTGTCTGTTTTGTAACCCGCGCTTTGAGCAGTATTGGCCTACAACTTCTCGTTTATATTGGCTTTTTTCATTTCGCTGTTTCGGAGTATCCCCATACGATATCGGAACGACCTGATCTGCTTCCCCCGGCAAATATTAAGGGATATATAGTCCTCATTCTTTTGAGAGAGCACTGTAATCGCGGCACCCTTGACTTCAATAGTGTTTTTTTGTCTTTGCTCATTACACCTTCCCCCCTTCAAACTCCACCACTGATCCTGCACTCATCCCGCTAATGTCGGGTACAGGTCCGGGAAAAACCATCCTGCCGCATGGATGGGAAATCCCAACCTGACCTCTCCCTTTGGGGTATCCGAAATCAGCAAACCTTCCTCAAGAAGCAGTCCCATCAGATTACGTCCTGTCCGTTCCTTCAGACCAGAGGCATGGATGACGTCACCACGGGCTGAAACCCCGTTTATCAGGACCTCCTGAAGCATCCGGGCCGCCTCTGGACGGAGCGGTTCTTTTTTCCCGGATGGGCCGGGGACCATGCCCCTGTCACGAAGGTCGACATAGTGCCTGATCCGTTGGATGAGTTCTTCCAGCTTAAGCAGATTCCCCATGTAGTCCACTTGATCACGGCAGATTTCGAGAAAAAAACTACAGAACTTTATCAGCCCTTCATTCGACAAATTCCCCCTGCCGTCAAGGTCATTTCGCCGGGGCGCATCCGCCCAGGTCAGAGCAGCCTTATAGTCAACGTTCCGGCGGGCAAGCCCGCGGCTCACAGACCAGAGACCATAACCGAGCACAGGAATCCGATGGAAATATGCCTCTGTGAAAAGACGCGTCACCCGGCCGTTGCCGTCCAAAAAGGGATGAATCCACATGAGCCGGTGGTGTGCGGCTGCCGCCGCAACGAGCTTTTCGGCACCGTGATGGCGGTCCGGCGCATAGAATTCCCCGAAGCGATCGAGGAGGGCATCCAGAGAGCCGCTTTCCGGCGGCAGATGACGGCCGACTTTTACCGGTTCTCTACGCAACTCGCCCGGAACAACCCGGCTTTCGTGGCCTGTATCAGGGTCCTTCACGATCAGAAATTCCACCGGGAGTTGATTATAAAATTCTCTGTGTATATGACAGAGAAATTCCCCGTCTGCAATATTAAGTTCAGGCTCTTCCTGTAATCTTTTCTCCATATCCCTTTGAACGGTGATATGGGCAACACTCTCCAACTGAAGGTTACGCTTTGCCGGTTCGGTATCGTACTGCTCCTGCATTGCACGGACAATGTCATAAGGATGCGTGTTATGGCCCTCGATCAGGTTGGAATAGTAACTGTTAATGATCCGGAGCAGTTCATGCAGGGAATTGAGAGTGACAGGATGCTGCCGGCTGCCAAGGGCCGCTGATTTCTGGATTACAGCAAGGGCAAGGTCCTGAAGCTCCTCAGCCCTTTCGGGATACAGTGGTGTCATTTTGTGTATTTGCGAAGTCATAGTTATCGTATTATTGCCGATCCTATTGCCTGTCCTTAACAATTATAACTATATATAAAATAATAAGAATTAACAATATAAAAAATATCATGAATACTTTTATTGCCGGTATATTTGCCGATGTTCTCAAGCCTCCCCCAAATATCTCAAACCTGCCAGAAATTCATCAAGCACCCTCAGCGGCTCACTCCGCTCACTTTCCAATTCCCGACTCGATACAGCTTGCCGCGCAGAATATCAGCGGCTTTAAATAGAAAGGATTCAAGTTGGGAAAGTGTGATTTTTTCAGTCTATTGCAAAAAAGTGTTTAATGCTAATATGTTATGTCTATTAAAGACAAGGGACTATTATGCTGATAGAATAGTCCTCATACAGGGAGAATGTCATTGGATTCAGGGCAACATAAGGCAACCCTCACAGAGGGAAACGTCTGGAAAAATATCTGGCAGCTTTCATGGCCGCTGCTGATTGTCATGGTCCTGAATTTTGTTGTCGGGTTTACCGACATTTATGTTGCAGGCCTTATAGGCCCTCAGGTGCAGGCGGCTGTCGGGTTTATTGGACAGCTCTATTTTCTTGTGGTCATCATTGCCAACGCGGCCAGTATAGGGACCCTCGCAATGGTCTCACGTTCGACCGGGGCTGAGGATATTCAGCGCTCCCTGCATATTGCCAGGCAGGCTCTGATGTTCGGTCTTGCCGGCGCGGTTGGCCTCACAGTGATCTGTCTATTGCTGTACAGACAGATCATCCCCTTTGCCGGCGCGCCGATGGAGATCAGGGAAATGGCAGGAGATTTATTTAGAATATTTGTCCTTGCCCTTGGCCCCAACTATATCCTGATAATTTCCAATGCCGTATTCAATGCCGGCGGAGAGGTGATGAAGCCGCTCATGACCATGACTGTTGTGACTGTGGTCAATATAATTGCTGTCTTTGGACTTGTCTTCGGCATCCCTCCTTTCCCTGCCCTCGGATATAAGGGGATCGCAACAGCAACCGCTGTCTCGTTTATGATCGGTATGCTTATGAACCTCTATTTTTTCCGTTTTGGCAGATGGAAGCTGCTCTTCGCCGGGCCCTGGAAAATTGCGTGGGAGACTGTGCGGAAGATCATAAGCATAGGCTGGCCTGCGGCAATGCTCCAGATAACCTGGAACGCAGGCAGCATCGTTCTATATTACATTCTTGGCAGGCTCGGAGAATCGAGCATTTCAGCTATGGCATCCATATCGAATGGGCTCAGGATAGAGGCTGTTATCTATTTGCCTGCTTTTGCCCTGAATATGGCCGCCTCTGTTCTTATAGGTCAGAACCTTGGGGCAGCTTCGCCTGAGCGGGCGGAAAAGGCAGGATGGAAGATTACGCTCTGCGGACTTTTTTTCATAAGTCTGACTGCGGCCATATTTTATCTCAACGCCCGCAATCTCGCGACCCTTCTGTCGAATGACCCTGATGTTATCGAAGAGACCGCGCGATATCTCAGATTCAACATGGTTTCAGAGCCCTTTATGGCCCTGAGCGCCATTCTTGGCGGTGCGCTGCAGGGCGCCGGAGATACGCGGGGTACTCTTAAGATCGTAGGCTTCTGTATGTGGCTCATCAGGCTGCCCCTTGCCTGGTTCCTTGCGCTTACCATGCATTATGGCGCCTCAGGTGTATGGGCTGCGATGGTCACTTCAATGTGGGTTCAGGGTATACTAATGGCTGCCCGGTTTCACAAGGGTAAATGGAAGGACCTGAAACTCGAATAGGAAATACAATGGGGGAGCGTGAAATGTTGAAATTGTTCAATACCTTTGGCAGGAAAATTGAGCCGTTCGGACCCGTGGGTAAAAAGAACGTTACCATTTTTACCTGTGGCCCTTCAGTCTATCAGCGGGCACATATCGGCAATTTCAGGACCTTTCTGTTTGAGGACCTTCTCGTGCGATATCTTGAATATTCAGGCTGTACAGTGGAGCGTGGTATGGCAGTGACGGATATTGAAGACAAGGCGATCAGTGAGGCGGAAAAAAGACATACCTCGGTCAGAGAACTTACAGACGCCAATATCGCACAGTTTGTCAAAGAGATGAAACTGCTCGGCATGAAGGTCCCTGATTACATGCCAAGGGCATCAGAATGCATTGACGAGTCTGTTGAGATAATAAGCAAACTGCTCCAAAAGAAGATCGCATATGTCCATGGCGGCAATATCTACTTTGATCCGCTGAGGGTGCGCGATTTCGGTAAGCTCTTCGGGCTTGATATGTCCCGCTGGCCGAAAAAGAAGCGCCGTTTCCATAAGGACACCTACCCTGGCATACAATGGAATTACGGGGACTTTATCCTCTGGCACGGCTGCGAATTGCATGAAAAGGCCTGCTGGGAAACCGGCATAGGAAAGGGCAGACCTTCCTGGAATGTGCAGGACCCCAGTATGGTCATGAGGCATTTCAATAACTCCCTTTCATTTTTTTGTGGCGGGGTCGATAACCTCTACCGTCATCACGATTATTCCATGGCAATTCTTGAGGCCCTCAGGCCTTATCCAATGGCCCGGTTCTGGATGCACGGGGCACATCTTTTTGTTGACGGGCAGAAGATGTCCAAGAGCAAGGGGAATATCCTTTATTCAGATATGCTGATGAAGCAGGGCTATACTGCCGGGGAGATCAGGTTTTTCCTCATGTACGGCCACTACCGGAAGCGGATTAATTACTCTGACAGGGCCATGCAGGCCGCAGCCGAAACATTAAGAAGGTTCCGCAGGCATGTTGCGGACATCAGGAGGAAAGCCGGCGCCAATGCGCCTGAGCAAAGCAGGATTTCGCGGGAACTACGGAATATTTTTGTCCTGCACATGGACAATGATCTCAGCGTGAAGGATGCTTTCGACAGCATGCAGCTTCTGCTTAACGGGTTTGCTCTTGGACCCCTTCCAGCAGGCCAGGCCGCAGGGATTATCAGCGAACTCAGGAAGATTGACGGGCCTCTTCAGGTTATTTTTTAAAGCTGTGCCGGGGCAATAGAAGGGTTTACTTGCCCCAATCAGCGCACTGGCTTCGAAAACCGATTATGCCATTGCTTCCGCTGCTGACGAAAAGATTGCTGCCGCAGAAAAACGCAGTGCGCCTGCCGAACATCGTACCATAGTCGGCACTCTTCCACAGGGTCTCACCAGTGCTTTTCGCTATTGTGAAAAGCACGCCGCCGCTGCCAATCCAGAAATATCCATTGGGGCTGATTGTAAACCCGTCAATGGGTCCTGGAATGTAATTCCGTCTGAAGACCTCGGCATAACTTCCGGATTCGGATTGGTAGCGGTTAATACTGATATCACCTGCTGCGTCCCCAAAAATAATGGACTGACCACGGATTCGCATGGCGGTGTTTTCTCCAGGCAGGATGGCTTCCAGCTCTTTGCTGGGGCCGTCGAAAATATAGGCGCCTCCGCTGCTGACCATGCCCACTATTTCCTTTTTCCCGTCCATGTCGATATCATCAAGGCCCACTGCGGTGATTGCGTCCCAATATCCTCCCATCTGTGTCGAGTGCCACTTCTCATTGCGTGTAGCGTAGTCATACACATGCAGGAATACACCTTCAGCGCCAGTATGTTCCCGGCCGGCTCCGGCGATTATTTCCATGGACCCATCGCTGTCGATGTCTACCGCCTCAACAGAATAAAACACCGCGCCGAAGGGGCGAGTATTATTGGTCCATTTGAGGGTGAAGTCATTGGCAGTGTCAAACCCATAGACTTCAATGACGCCGTCGTGGAGACGGTCGGCGGCAACCAGAATATCCATTCGATTGTCGTTGTCAACATCTCTCAGTTTCAGATCGTGAGTCCCTGTCCAGGCCAAACCTCCTGCTATTTCGCCGGAAACAGCCCGGAGACTTCCCCTGGCGCTGAACACGAGGATCCTGCCGCTTCCGTATCCGGATTCCGATGCCCATGAAGCAACCACTATTTCCGGAACACCATCTCCATCCAGGTCGCCCTTTTCAGGGCCGATAAAGGGACCGTCAAGATGTATACTTGCCCACTCTGTCTGGCGGGTTGTCAAGTCGGCAATACGCAGGTGGTCCGGTCCGGTTGAGGAAGCTCCCGCGCCCCAGAGAATCTCGGGTTTGCCGTCATTGTCCACATCGGCCACAGCAATGGCAGTTACCCCGTGATCCGGATTATTGATTGACCATTCCTCTGTCTGGGTCTCCGCATTATAGGCATGCAGTGCGCCCCACTGTCCATCTCCTATGATCAGTTCCTGCACTCCGTCATTGTCTATATCCCCCACGTATAATGCGTCGACATCGAGGTCGGTCGGAATGGACCACTTCTGAAGCTTCTGCTCGACATCATAGGCACATACGAAATACCAGCCCTCAGCCGCGATGAGCTCTTTCCTGCCGTCACCGTCAATATCGGCGGCCTTAAGAATATTGCCAAACCCGTCAGACCAGGTCCATTGCACAGACTTCGTGGCTGAATCTATAACCTGGCCGCCTGTAACAGCAATTTCAAGGGCTTTGTCGTCATCCATCTGGGCTACCACAACATCCGACGCCTCTGTAACAACCATGTGCCACTTTAACTCTCCTGCGCCTGAATAGACATAAAGATGGTCGCTTGTGCACAGGATGAGCTCATTTGGGCCTGCGCCATTTATGTCCGCCACATCCATACCGGTCAGTCCGTCGGCCGCTGTGGGTATGTCCTTCAGAAGTTTCCTGGTCGCCTGGTTATATAGAAGAATGCGGCCGTCTGCAAGGGCAACAATAATCTCCATGGCCGAATCTCCAACTACATTGGCAACCCTTATGCGCCGTATGCCGGCGCTGAAGTATTGACTCACGTACATCTGCCTGTATTCATTAGCAGATGGAACATAGCGCAGTACATACCAATAGTTGTTCATGCCGAAGGTGGAGGTCGAACCTCCGAGGTATATTTCAGGGACTTCTCTGTTTTTTTCCACAACGATGTTGCTTGTTCCGATTCCACTGCCAAAAGGAGCATAGAACCATGCCGGGTCAGCGACGAAAGAAGTCTGAGATATATCCGCAGCCATTTGAGCAGAGAGATTGGCAGGCAGCATCTTCCGCTTATCTTTCATCTGATTTTTCGAATAGTTGAGTTTTTTAGCGGCAGCATCGACAATTATATCTCCCTGCCGGTTGTATCTAATCCCGCGTTCAGCCGTTGATGACAGCTCCCTGCCGTCTTTTGTCTGCAATGCCGGGGCAGGAGAAGGGCCGAACAGAAGCAGAATCCCCAATGCGAAAAAAAATCTGAGTGAAAAAGTCATGGTTCCCTCCATATTGGACCTGCTTTCTCAAAAAGGCACAAGCCGATGAAGGCGGTTTTTTGGTGCGGCCCATTTGAGCATCAGGTAGCGCGCTATTGATTGTTAAACTATATTATCTGGCTTTATATCTGTCCAATTACCATTATTAATATGCCTATAAGCATCAGTCATTATATATAAGAGCTGACTTATGACATGCGTCATAGACATTGGAAGGTTTCTGATTTATGATTAAGGCAGCATTGGCGAAAACTATTTACAGGAGGGAATATGGACAGATTCGTAAAGAACTTTATCATCGCAAGTATTGTGTACCTTGCCCTTTCAACCGTACTCGGCATAGCGATGCTGCATCAGCCTCAACTGCTTTCCTTTAAATTCGTGCATTCGCATCTGAATATGCTCGGATGGGTATCGATGATGATCTACGGCGTTGGTTATCACATACTGCCGAAATTTGCCGGAAAGTTTCTCAAATCACCAAAGCTTGGGGAACTTCAGTTCTGGCTCGCCAATGCAAGCCTTATTGTACTGCTGTTGTTTTACTCCATGAATGTGCTGAGCCCTTTATCTTCGTATATGCTTATCGCAACGCTTGCGGGCGTGGTCCATGCCATTTCGATCGGTATTTTTTTCTATAACATGCTGGCTACTCTTCTGCCGGCGGCGCCGCCTCCGCAACGCTGATTATTATCAGGGTAAACTCTTACGTCAGGGACTTCAGCTTGTCGAGGTCCCTGATGACTATCCTGCCGGATTTCGAAGCTATCAGCCCTGCTTTTGCAAGTTTGCTCATTGTCCTGATTGAGGTCTCTACTGTTGTTCCGACCATCTCAGCGATGTCCTGCTTGGTGAGCTTCATATTGATCGCAACGCCTTCAGGCGTAGTCTCTCCTGCCTTGTCCGAAAGTTTGATAAGAAGCGATGCGATCCTGGACTCAACCTTCTCAAGGGCAATGCTCTTCAGGGTCTCATGGGTGCCTTTTATCCGGTCACCAATATTCATGGCCATGCAGTACATAAGGTTTGGAAATCTGTCCATTACAGACAAGAGATTTTTCCGCGACATCTTTAGAACTTTGGTGTTTTCCATTGCAACGGCATTTGCCGG
>JAGVHR010000240.1 GCA_020056455.1 Thermodesulfovibrionales bacterium | reverse complement strand
GCCGGTACGACCATAGAGTGGAGTGTGGCCAGGCGCTTTGATTGCATGATCAGATCAGCTACTCCGGTCAACGCTTTTGCCTCGGTGGAATTTATTGACACTCTGAGGCGCAACAAACGTTTTACTGCCAGGATCCCGATTGAGATCAAAACGGAGGGGGCATAAGCTCTTTTGACCAGTGGCAACAAACGTTTTACTGCGAGGATCCCGATTGAGATCTCCTGACAAATTCAGGTATCAACTGTCTATGGAGACAATGTATTGCAGGGTAAGAATAGAAGATACCATGGAGGATATATGCTGAAGAAGTTATTTTTAACGGCAGTCTTGGTTACATCCCTTATCTCACCTGTCTTTATGCCTGATGCCGGGTGGGCAGTGCTGGCCTCACTTAAGACAGTGCCTGTGCCTGAGCCGCTTAATCTGGGTGCGTATGTGCGGGACAGGTCTGCTGCTGTTCAGCTTGGCAAGGCCCTGTTTTGGGACATGCAGGTGGGAAGCGACGGGGTACAGGCCTGCGGCACCTGTCATTTCCACGCGGGCGCAGACAACAGGACCAGAAACCAGCTTAGCCCCGGCCTTAATGGGGGAGACTCAGCATTTGGCAATAACCTTCTGGGGCTGCCGTCTCCAGCTCAGGTTTTCAGCCCCAACACTAACCTGACACGAGCGCACTTTCCACTTCACAAGTTGACTGACCCGGATACTCTTGGCGAACCATTGCGTAATGCGGCAGGTGTGGTGAGCGACACCAATGACGTTGTCTCTTCCATGGGTGTGCAATTAAGACAATTTGTGGACATTGTTCCGGGCAGTCCAGTGGACCTGTCTGCTCCCCTTGTTGATGATGTTTTCAATTTGGCAGGGACAAACATACGGCGGGTTGAGCCGCGCAATACTCCCTCAGTGATCAACTCGGTATTCAACTTTGCAAATTTCTGGGACGGCCGCGCCAATAATATTTTTAACGGCAACAACCCGTTTGGTCCTGCTGATCCAAGGAACCATAATATTGTCAATGTAAACGGGAATCTGCAGACGCAGTTATTGCGGCTTAGGCAGTCCTCACTGGCATCTCAGGCTGTTGGACCGCCAAACAGTGACTTTGAAATGTCATGGCGGGGGCGCACCTGGCCCAAGATCGGCAAGAAGATGCTCAGCCTGAAGCCTTTGGCCCAGCAAAAGGTCCATGCTACGGATAGTGTGCTTGGTCCCATGGCAGACAATGCAACCGGAGCAGGACTTAACACCACCTATGAGGCAATGATAAGGAAGGCCTTCCCTGGCAAGTACTGGAACAACACTTCTCAGATTGTGACATTTGACGTTAACGGCGTCCCGGCTTTTTCTCCTGGAACACCGGCCAATACTGATGAATATACACAGATGGAGGCCAACTTTTCCCTTTTCTTTGGTATTGCTGTACAGCTTTATGAGGCTACTCTTATTGCTGACGATTCCCCCTTTGATCGTTTTATGGAGGGCAGCGGGTTCCAGACTACGCAGCAGCAGCGAGGAATGGACACTTTTCTCGGGGCCGGCGGCTGCTTAGCCTGCCATGCAGGCGCTGAGACAACTGATGTTTCGGTCTTAATGCTGCAGGGGGAAAATCCCATTACCGGGGTCCCTCAACCCCTTAACAGGAACCCTCTTGCAGCAAACGAATTTATGTCTTTTCTGACAGGGACCGGTTTGTATGATGGCGGATTCCATAACTCCGGCGTCAGACCAGGCGGCGCTGTTGATCCGGCAGCCCCTGAATTTATGCCGGAAAATGAGGATATAGGCCGTGGCGGAGATACCGGCCTTGACGCATCTTTTGAGAACTTCCCTCTTGATTTCGGACATTTGGGTCTGCGCAATACAGGGTTTATCGGCCCGTTGCTGCCGGCATTTCTCAGCGCCTATGTTCCGCCGCTGCCGTTTGGTTTCAGGCCGACCGACACTTCGCCATTCCCAGGCCGCGCTGCCAACTTCGGTTCTTTCAAGACGCCCGGATTGCGCAATGTGGAACTTACAGGGCCGTATATGCATAACGGAGGAATGTCCACTTTGCACCAGGTAGTGGAATTTTATGCCAGGGGCGGAGATTTTCCCTTTACGAATGATATGGACTTTGACCCTGCCATTTTTCCAATAGGCAAGCTTATAGGGAGCGATGTCCGCAAAAATGAAGTGGTGGCTTTTTTGGTGTCCATGACAGATCCGCGCGTCAAAGAGAAAACAGCGCCTTTTGACCACCCTGAGATATTTGTCCCGATAAATGGCCGGGCGCCTGTGTCCCCGACCGGCACACGAGATGGTTTTCTGGCCAGGCCTGCAATGTTTAAACAAATTTCAGCAGTAGGAGTGGGCGGTCTGCCGGCTGAAGGATTGCCTGCTATCGGCACCTTCTTGGGCCTGAATCCCTTTAGTCCGTAGAATTAAAAGAGCAGACATAGTCTGAAACTATCACAATAAGGAGATAATCATGAATGTCACAAGCGCTCAAAGATGTACGACGCAAGTTATAATTTTTGCAACTGTTCTGCTGCTCTTGGGCATTGGAGGAGCTGCGTTTGCAGCGCCTCCTGTCAACGCGCCGATCATTGGGGAGATCGAACGTATTACTGTCAATAACATCAACAATCACTGGTCAAGAGGAGAGATCGTGGTTGGTGGTCAGATCATAATCATTCCTGAAAACCTGCTCCTTGATCTGCCTGCAAACAGACTGACCCTTCAGCAGCTTTTTACCCAGGCCCCTGCCGCATGCCTTGCCACTGGTGAGAGCGGACTTGCAAAGGCTGATATCTGTAATACCAGCGGGGCCGGAGGTATTGCCACAATATCCGCTAACCGGACCTCTAACGGCAATATAATCGCAGGAGATGCGCTTATCCAAAAGGGCATTGAAGCGGTTACAGGAGCAGTAACTTATATCGATTATAACGACGGATATTTCAGGTTAAACGGAAGGCTCAATGACGCCACAACAGGCGTGATGGTAAGACTGAACGATCCTGCTGCCCGCCACACTGTCCAGCAGGGGCCTGGTTGTACAATTGTCGGGCCTGCAGAGCCGAATTGCAGTCCTGACCCGCGTTTCACGCTTGATGCCGACAACTACACCAATGTTTTTTCCACAGGCTATCCGATCTGCATTCCCAGCACAGTGCAGCGCCGGTTTCAGGATCTCCTTGACCTTGACGGAGACGGCATTACCACTGATTTTCTGAATGCTCAGAGCAATGCCGACGGAACTGGTGACAGGCTCTGTCCCAGAGCAAACAGACAAAATATTGCCCAGGAGACGGCTGTTGATTCCAGACGCTTTGCGCCGATCAAGCTCGGGGACAGCCTGACAGCTGAGGGTAACTTCGAGACGATCAATGGCGTCCGGTTTGTCTCAGCCCATACGGTGATGGTTTCAAAGGCGCTTGTGACACAGGATATCCCTTCACAACCGGATTACCTGTTCCTTGATGAAGTGGAAGTGGATGCGCCTGGTTTTCAGAACCAGCGCGCCCGCACATTGATTATAGGTTATACAACCCTTGCGCCCTCTGATGTCCTCATCTGGTCTCTTCACTATGACCCGGTTGCCAATGAGCCTCATGAGGTCCCGCTGGCAACAGTACGGGGGTGCGATCTTGCCGCTGGTGACGGCACCTGTGGTCAGCAGGGACTTGTTGGAGCTGGAAACAGAATCTTCAAGATCCGTCATGACGTAGACTTTCTTATAGGCGCTGACCCCAGGCTCGATCCATGCGCCCACATGAGGGCTGATTCCAGATTTAACGCTGACCGCGCAACTTTTAACCTATGCGCTACGAGCAGCATTGCCGACATGTTCAGAGTCCTGAGCCCCATACCCCACGAGATACAGGCGCGTACCGGGCATAGTCTGGCAAATCCAGGCCTGATCACACTCGACATTAAAGGTGAGCAGGCGACAAACGGCCAGTACCTGTTTCCTTTTGGGATGAACCTGGGGGGTATCGCAACGCCGGAATTCAACGAAATCGACCTCAATGCCCTTAATACCCCTGTCTCTTTTTCAGGTATCCCCTGGAACCTCGACAGAAGACTCTCTCCAGGAGGCTGCATAGACACCACAGGAGATGGCGTGGCAGACTGTGAGGCGACACCCATACCGCTCAGGCCCTTCCCATTTGAGGAGTTGGATCCCCGCACGCTGGCGTCTGTCCCTGCAGCTGCTGCGAATCGGATCCTCTCTTTTTACCCCTTTGGAGCAAGTGATGTTCTTGCGTGGCCACCCGAAATCCCTGGCCGTCTTGCCATTACACCTACTCCGCCTCTTGTCTTTGCGTGCGGAGCTGCAACTGCTTCCACTATATCAGGCCGGGTGACAACAGGCCTGACAGCGCGTGGAGTAGGAGGTGTTACCATGACATTAACTGATGCGGTCAGTGCGCCGGTTGCAACTACTCTTACAGACTTCAATGGAAATTATCTCTTTGCAGGGGTGGCCAACGGTAGTTATACCATTACTCCGGGCAAAGACGTGCGGACCTTTACTCCTGTCTCTTTGGCTGTGACGATTACTACGCCGGGACCAGTAACAGGTCAGCATTTCACCAGTCCTTAACTATCATCATTTACCGGGGAAATGGGCACAGCCCTTTCCCCGGTAATGCATACGCCTCTTAATTCCTCTTCTTAAAGGCGGGGAATGTTGACGGGTTCGTAATAAGTCCTGAGTTCCCTCTCCCTTAAGGGGAGAGGGTTAGGGTGAGGGTATTAAATATCAGCAAAGCTGTCAATGTTGACTGACTTGTAAAAAGTCGAAAATGAGGCTGAATGGACAATCAAGAACATATAAAGGTTTTGCTGATTGAAGATAACCCGGATGATGCTGAAATTATACGGAGGTTGCTCAGTAATATTCGAAGTATTTCCATGGAACTGCAATGGGCGTCAGATCTGCCCTTTGCCTTTAAACATCTCGCTTCAGAAAGATTTGATGTTGTTGTAACTGACCTTGGTCTTCCAGAATGCGGAGGCCTGGAGTCATTTTTGAAACTCCATGCGCAGCATCCCGGGATCCCTGTAATCGTGCTGACCGGGCTCAGCGATGAAAAACTCGCGCTGCAGGCAGTGCGCAGTGGCGCGCAGGACTATCTTGTAAAAGGAAAGGTTGACAGCCCTGTTTTATTGAAGTCAATACTCCATTCGATCGAACGCCAGAGGATGTTGAGTGAACTTGAGGACAAGTTGTGTGAGATAAGGAGGCTTGAAAGGGAGCGCAAGAGCATCCTTTCCATGTTCGCCCACGACATCAAAAACGCCATCATCCCCTCCTCATTGTTATTGAAAAGAATAATTTCAGGCAAAACGCTGAATCTGACGGTCGATATTGCGGCAATAAGCGAGAATCTTGTCACCGCAGAGGACCTGCTTTCGGACTTTATGGAGTTTTCACGCTTTGAGACAAGGGAATATCTGCCTGCAAAGGGTGACTTTGACATAAGGGCCGAAGTTTTGAAGCAGGTCTCAATGCTTACGGATGCCCAAAAAAATGTAAAACTTGCATGCTCTTTTCCGGAGGAGCCTCTTCCGGTCGTTTCGGCTGATAAAAACATGATGCGGAGGGTGATTGCAAACCTGATTCATAATGCCGTCAAGTATACTGATCCTGGAGGCACAGTTAACATAGGCGTGCAGAGTTCCGGAGGGGAACTTCTGGTTCAGGTCCGTGATTCAGGCATAGGTATTCCGGAGGAGCACCAGCAGTTCATTTTCGATGCTTTTTATCGCGTAAGTGACGATCAAAGGGGCTCTGGCCTTGGACTGGCTATTGCCAGGACGATTATAGAAGCCCACGACGGAAATATCAGGGTGGAAAGCAGACCCGGCGCAGGAAGCACCTTCACCTTTACGCTGCCGCTTTAGCAGTTGACGGGTCAGGAGTCACTTCAGGCCACAGGATTTCAGCCCGAGCTGCTTTACAAAAAACGGCGCGTGGTTTGAGGTGAACACCGGTGGATTGCTTTTCAGGATCGCTGAAATAGCAGGGTGCCGGGTAAATTCCTTTTCGAGGAAAAGTCGTACGCGTTTTCTGTCCCATCCGTGCGGGTGGGCAAAATCAGCATAGAGTGAAAGATCGCCTTCATAGAACTCCCTGGCCCTGATAGCCTGCGCTGTGCTGCCGCAGACAGGCATATTGAAGATTGCGAGGTTGAGGAAATCGATGCAGTCGCTGTGCTTTATTGTGAAATCAAGAGTCCTTCCTGCGCTCATCTCTGTTTCTACCGGCGTGCCAAAAAGCAGATATACATATGCGGCGATGCCTGCTTCTTTCAGGTTTTTCAGTACAACAGAGGACATCTCAACGCTTATGCCTTTATCCAGAGCATCAAGGACCTCCTGATCGCCGGATTCAATGCCGAGTTTGAGCATGGCGCATCCGGACTGCTTAAGCGCCCTGCAGAAGGCCGGGTCAGTCAGATGGCTGCTGATACGCGCAAATCCATACCAGGGGATTCCGATGTTCTCCTCGCAGAGCGCCTGGAGGAGTGAAGGGCTTATGGCATTGTCGAGAAGATGCACAAGCGCCGGGCCGGTCTTTTCAACAAGGCCCCTTAGGTCTTCAATAACCTGCCGGGCAGGGACAGACAGATAGGGGTTAGCCTCAGCCTGTTCAGGGCAGAAACCGCACCTGTTCCAGTAGCATCCGGCAGATGCCGAATAGGGAAGAATAAAACCCGGCGAAAAATATGCCTCCAGAGGCAGGCGGCAATAATCCGGCCTTTGAATTCCACTCTCCGTTGCTTCCACGCCGAGGATTGAAAGGAGCTGATATTCTCCTGGCCCGGCCACGAGATGATCTACAAGGCCTGAAAAAGGGTCTTGCCATTTCAGGTTTCTCAGCCACGACGTCACAAGCCCTCCTCCGAGGATGATTTTAACTCCGGGGAATTCGCGGCGTATGAACCCCATCATCGAAAAGGCGCATAATGCCTGGCTCAGATAGTTCAGGGAGATGCCTGCAAACGAAGGCGTCTTCTCGTTGAAAAGGCCTCGCAGTCTGCGCGAGAAATAGGGAAAGAAGGGGTCCAGTTCAGGTTGTTCTGCCGCTGTAAGGAGATCGCTGCTCTTTACAGGCGAGAGGCTGTTATGTTCATAATCCGCCTGCCCTACTGAAGAGCCTGCCGGGGAGATGACAGAGAGGACTTTTTCCAGATCGCTGACTGTTCTTTTATATCTGTCGAAATGGCGATACAACGCCGGGTTTTTTATAGCTGAAACATTATGCTCACGATTGCGGAAGGCCCTTCGCGTCCATGTGTCATGGGCCTTATCAGAAGGCATGGGGAGTCTGAGGAGATGGAGGAGTCCCTCAATATTAGCATCCAGCAGGCAATGTTCAAGTCCGTGCCGGCCAAGCATACCGGAAAGCCGGGCAATTCCGGCAGGCGGCTCACAAGGTTTCGCAACAGGCGGATGAATAAGGATCAGCACGAAGCCCTGCCGCGTAAGATAACAGAAAAAATCAACAGCAATAGAATTATACCGGACATTACCCACCCTTGCGTGCAGCCGTTTTCTTTATTTTATCCCGGAACCCCAATGATTGAAAGGCCCCATTTATTTCCCTGCCGGGATTCCAGTGAGACCTTCGCACAAAACTCTGAAGAACCATATTGTTTTTTGGCCTTTTGGGCTATAATAAACCGTATTTTTTTGAGCGGATAACTATAGTGCATGCGTATCTTTCAGATAGAGAGGGGTTAATTATCAGAAAAATACCTGACAAAAGAGGTTATTTTGGCGCTTATGGCGGCAGGTTTGTTCCCGAGACCCTCATGCCCGCGCTGCTGGAATTGGAAAAGGCCTATGCAGTGTCGAAAAAGGACGCGGATTTTCAGGCAGAGCTTGCTCATCTCCGCAAAACCTATATCGGCAGGCCCACGCCGCTATATTTCGCAAAAAGATTGACAGCAGATCTCGGCGGTGCAAAGATTTACCTCAAACGCGAGGACCTTGCCCATACAGGAGCCCACAAGATCAATAATGCGATAGGTCAGGCCCTGCTTGCGAAAAAGATGGGAAAAAAGAGGCTTATTGCGGAAACAGGTGCAGGTCAGCACGGAGTTGCAACTGCCACAGGAGCTGCGCTTGCCGGACTTGAATGCGAAATATACATGGGCTCTGACGATGTTGCCCGCCAGTCCCTGAACGTGTTCAGGATGAGACTCCTGGGCGCAAGGGTCAATGAGGTCACCATCGGCTCCCGCACTCTGAAGGATGCCATAAACGAGGGGCTCCGGGACTGGACTGCAAACGTCAGGACAACCCATTATGTGATGGGAACGGTTTTCGGGCCTCATCCCTTTCCTGCAATGGTGAGAGATTTTCAGGCTGTCATCGGTAGAGAGGCGAAAAAGCAGATACTTGCCTCAGAAGGAAGACTGCCGGATTATCTTATAGCCTGCGTGGGCGGCGGCAGTAACGCCATAGGCCTTTTTTATGAATTTCTTTTGGATACTCAATCCCGGTCAGACAGGCCCATTACAATGATCGGCGTTGAGGCAGGAGGAAGGGGCATATCCGCGGGCGAGCATGCAGCCCGTTTTGCCGGCGGTTCGATCGGCGTGCTTCAGGGGACGAAAAGCTATCTGCTGCAGGATGACGACGGCAATGTGTTGGGGACCCATTCCGTATCAGCAGGTCTTGACTATGCTGCTGTTGGACCGGAACATGCTTTTCTGAAAGATTCCGGCAGGGTGCAATACTCCTACGCGACTGATGACGAAGCCCTTGCTGCGTTTGACCGACTTGCGCGGCATGAGGGTATCATTCCGGCGCTTGAGTCTTCCCATGCACTTGCAGAGGCAATCAAGCTTGGCCCGAGGCTTTCCAAAGATGAAATTATTATTGTTAACCTCTCCGGCAGAGGAGACAAGGACGTGCAGCATGTGGCACGGCTCAGGGGCGAAGCGCTATGAAGTCCCGTATTGCCGCGAAGTTTCAGGCTCTCAGACATCAAAACAGAAAGGCCTTTATCCCCTACATTATGGCAGGTGATCCGGACATGCTGAGGACCCGGGAGCTGGTCGGCATACTTGAAGATTGCGGCGCTGACATTATAGAGCTTGGCGTCCCCTTTTCCGATCCGCTTGCGGACGGCCCTACGATCCAGGCTGCTGCGCAGAGGGCCCTTGAGTCAGGCACCACCATGCATACAGTAATAGACTTCGTATCTTCCCTGCGAAAATGCACGCAGATCCCGATTATCCTGATGACTTATTACAACTCTATTTTTAAATATGGCGACCAGCGGTTCATTGAGGACGCTATAGCCGCAGGGGTCGATGGAATTATAGTGCCTGACCTGCCGCCCGATGAAGCACAGGGACTGCTGCAACTCACCAGGAAAAGACCCCTTGATATCATTTTTCTCCTTGCTCCAACCTCGACCGATGAGAGGATACGCAAGGTGGTCCATGCCTCCAGGGGATTTATATATTATGTTTCGATTACAGGCATCACAGGCTCAAAACTTTCGCTCGAACCGTCCATAGCAGAACGCCTGGCGCATGTCAGGGCAGTTTCCGACCTGCCGATTGCTGTGGGCTTCGGTATCTCGACGCCTGAAGACGCCTCCATGATAGCTGGTTTTGCCGATGGGGTGATCGTGGGAAGCGCGATCGTCAGGAGGACAAGCGAAAATGATGAGGACCTGAAGCAGTATCTTCAGTCCCTTAGACAGGCAATACGGTGAGCGATCTTCTGCACAGAAAGCTAAGGCAGTCGGATACCCTCATGGAACTTGCAGGTTTGATCACCTCCACCCTGGATACCCGCGAGATACGGAAACGGGCGATTGAGGCAGCCACCTGTCTTGTGCATGCCGAGACAGGAAGCCTCCTTCTTATTGATAAAGAAACAGGAGAGCTTTTTTTCGAGGTCGCACTCGGCGAAAAGGGAGACATTCTAAAGGAGATACGTCTTGCCAGGGGGCAGGGTATAGCAGGCTGGGTGGCTGAAAAGGGCGAACCTCTCATAATCCGGGACGCAGTGTCAGATCCAAGGTTTTTCGGAGGAGCGGACGAAAAGAGCGCTTTTACAACAAAGAACATGGTCTGTGTTCCTGTAAAGACCAGGGACAAGGCCCTTGGGGTGCTCCAGGCGATAAACAAGAAAGAAGGGACCTTTGACGATGAGGACAGGGCAGGACTGGTGGCGCTTGCCAACCAGGTGGCGATAGCTATAGAAAATGCCGGCCTTTTCCAGGAACTTAAGGAGACCTTTTACGAGACTTCGCAGGCGCTTGCGGAGACCATCGAAAAGCGTGACCCCTCAACCGGAGGCCATACTCAGCGGGTAATGTATTATTGCATGGCCCTTGGCAGGGAAATGGGGCTTGCTGAAAGTGAAGTGGAACGGCTCAAGCTCGCTGCCATTCTGCATGATATCGGCAAGATAGGCATACGGGACAGCATCCTCCTTAAAAATGACCGGCTTGACGAGGCTGAGACTGAAAAGATGAACGAGCATGCTGCATTGGGGGCAGGGATTTTAAGGAATGTCAGGAAACTGCTTGATATAGTTCCTGTTGTCAGGGGGCATCATGAGAGGTTTGACGGCACAGGCTATCCGGACAAACTAAAGGGGGAGGAGATCGACCCTCTCGCCCGTATTATAGCGGTGGCTGATGCCTATGATGCCATGACCAACGACAGGCCCTACCGCAGGGCGCTCAGCAGGGAAGCGGCACTCGACGAACTGAAGAAAGGCTCCGGATTGCAGTTTGATGCTGAGGTCGTGGCGCATTTTGTGAATGTGCTTCCGGAACTTGTGGTGAACAGTGAAGATTAAGGTGTTGGGCTGTTCAGGCTCGGAAATGCCTGGCCATAATTCCCCGGCCTTTCTTGTGGACGGCAGACTGCTGCTGGATGCAGGCACTATCGGCACATCCCTCAGAGAGACGCGGCAATGGAAGATCAGAAATATCCTGATAACGCATGCACATCTTGATCACATCAAGGCGATACCTTTTCTTGCCGATAATATCGTAATAAAAAAAATGACCCATAGCATAACACTCATCAGCACACAGGAGATCCTCAATACGCTTCGCGACCATCTCCTGAACAACCAGCTGTGGCCTGACTTTACCAGGATATCCGCATCCATAGATCCTGTTGTCAGGATGCATGCGATTGTTCCAGGGAAACGGTTTTCCGTTGACGGCTATGAGGTGACAGCCTGGCCCGTAAGCCATTCTGTACCGGCTGTCGGCTATATATTGAAAGACGGAGGGGGAAGTTCCCTGCTCTATACCGGGGACACCGGACCTACTGAAAAGATATGGGCTGCCCCGGGACCTGTCAGCGCTGCTATTATTGAAGTATCGTTTCCTGACTCGATGGAGGAGCTTGCCCTTATGACCGGTCATCTTACACCGCGCCTTCTTCAGACTGAACTCGGTAAGGCAAAAAATCCGTTGGAAAGAATTCTGGTTACGCACATCAAGCCTCAGTACACAAAGGCTATAATGAAAGAGCTTGGAGCTGTAAAAAAGAGGCTGCACACGTCAATTCTTGTAATCAGGGACGGCAGGACATATGAGATCTGACCTTGATGCATTCATAAAAAGTCCGTACGAGGAAGGTTTGGAAGAAGATGGCATGGTTTAAAAAAACCAGGGGAATCAGGACTGAAAAAAAAATAAAGGTCCCTGAGGGGCTGTGGGTGAAGTGCGACAGCTGCAGGGAGATAATCTACAAGAAGGAGATCGACAAGAACCTCAGGATCTGCCCCAAATGCAATTATCATTTCAGGATAAGCGCCAGGGAACGCATTGAGTTGTTGACTGATGAAGGCAGTTTCATGGAGATGAATACCGGCCTGTCATCAACAGATCCCCTCGGTTTCAGAGATAAACTGTCCTACAAGGACAGGCTCGAAGAAAACAGGAAGAAGAGCGAGCTTGAAGAAGCTGCTGTTTCCGGAGAGGCTACTGTGGAGGGGTATCCTGCCATACTGGTAATTATGGACTTTTCCTTTATGGGAGGCAGCATGGGGTCAGTCGTGGGAGAGAAGGTCGTGAGGGCAGCAGAGTTCGCCCTTGAGACAAAGAGACCTCTTATTACGGTTGCCTCTTCCGGAGGAGCGCGCATGCAGGAGGGGATATTCTCCTTAATGCAGATGGCCCGCGTATCAGCAGCGATTGCCCGCCTGAATGAAAATGCCGGCCTCTATATATCAGTATTGGCTGATCCGACCTTTGGCGGCGTAACCGCGAGCTTTGCCATGCTCGGCGATGTCATCATAGCTGAGCCAAAAAGCCTTATCGGTTTTGCAGGGCCGAGGGTCATTGAGCAGACGATCAAGCAGCAGCTGCCTGAGGATTTCCAAAGGGCAGAGTTCCTGCTTGATCATGGGATGATCGATATTGTTGTTGACCGGAAGAACTTGAGAAAGACTATAGGCCGGATTATAGGCATGCTCTCATGAGCTACGAAGACACGATCGAATATCTCTACGGCCTCCGGAATTTCGGTATGAAACTCGGTCTGGACAATATCAGCAGGCTGATGTCTGAATTCGGCAACCCCCAGGATTCGTTCAGGTCGGTCCATATTGCCGGCACGAACGGCAAGGGCTCTACGTCAGCAATGCTTGAATCAATGCTGAGGACCGCCGGGGTGACCACAGGTCTTTTTACCTCGCCTCATCTTGTGAGCTTTACTGAAAGGATCCGGGTCAACGGCTGTGATATCCCGGAGCAGGAGGTTGTGGACCTTGCTGAGCAGGTGCGGGCAGTTTCAGCTCGCATTCCGGATTTCTCTCCGACCTTCTTTGAGGTTGCCGTAGCAGTTGCTTTTTTATATTTCAGAAAGATGAATGTGCAGTGGGCAGTCGTTGAAGTCGGTATGGGCGGCAGACTTGATGCAACGAATATTGTTTTGCCTGAGGTGACAGTGATCAGTCCGGTTGATTTTGACCACAGCGAGTTTCTTGGCGCATCTCTTACGGAGATCGCCGGAGAAAAGGCCGGTATCATCAAACATGGCGTGCCGGTCCTCACTGCTGCTCAGCGGCCTGAGGTCATGGAAGTGCTGAAACAGAAGGCGGAAGGAAGCGGCTCAGCGCTGTTTGGTTATGGAAGGGATTTTTCGTCTCAGATAACAGCTGATGAACTTGTCAGCCTCAGGTTCGACTATACCGGGAAAGAGGAATACAGGGGCCTTTCTCTAAAGCTTGCCGGCAGGCACCAGGCGCAGAATGCCGCCCTGGCGGTCAGGGCACTGGAAGAGCTCATGGACAGGCATCCGGATCTGGCCTGTGATGTCAGACAGGGACTCAATAAGACTCACTGGCCTGGAAGGCTTGAATTTGTCAAAGACCATCCGCCTGTGCTTGTTGACGGAGCGCACAATCCGCAGGCTGCTGCAGCCCTTGCGGAATATTTAAGGAAGGCCCTTGAGCTCTATAGCAGGGTCATAATGGTCCTTGGCATCATGGGAGACAAGGACAGGGAAGGGATCATGAAGCCGCTTCTTTCCCTTGCTGCTGAGGTCATCTTTACAGCTCCGGCCTGCGGCAGGGCTGCTTCGCCCGAGGCGCTGGCAGCAGAAGCCCGCTCTTTGGGATATTTCCCAAAGACTGCGCCTACTGTGGCTGAGGCCCTTGCAATGGCAGAGGGACTCTGGTTCCAGGGCGATCTGATCGTTGTGACAGGGTCTTTCTACACTATCGGAGAGGCAAAGGAGACGCTTGGGCAGGAAGGCGTACTGGCGAGGCTCAGGGAATGGTAATAAGGGCCGGCATCTGTCTTTTATCAGTGTCATACAGGAAAAAACAGGCGGCTTTATTTGGCATGGCCCTTCTTTTTTTCTTTGGTTTTCACTTTTTCCTCTTCCCGCTTCCCTGCCACGCATCCGGCGCTGAAACAACGATAGTTTCTCAGACACTCCAGTATTTTTCAAATATGAAGAAATATGTTGCAACAGGTGCGGTGAGGATTGTTCAGGAAGATGCTGTTATTGAAGCAGATGAAGTGACCTATCATGAGGAAACTGCTGAGATTTCCGCTTCAGGCCGGCTGAAATACCGTGATTCAGCTGCTATGATCAGCGCAGATAAGGCTGAACTGAATATGGAGAAAAAGACCGGCAGGCTCTTTGATGCGGATGTTTTTCTGGAACAGGGAAACCAGCGCCTGAGGGGAAGGGAGATTGAAAGGATTGCTGAGGATGAGTACGCAAGCAGGGGAGAGGTGAGCTTTACCACCTGCAACGGCCCTGTTGCAGACTGGTGCATCAGAGCCAGAGATGTCGCTCTTGTAACAGGACGCCGCATTACAGCCCGTGACGCCACCTTCCGGGTCCGCGACATCCCAGTCCTGTATACACCATATTTCCATGCGCCTCTGACCACTGAACGCCAGACAGGGTTTCTCATGCCGACTGTCAGCAGCAGCGATTCCAGAGGGGCCGGTTTGAACGTTCCCTTTTTCTGGGCGATTGCTGAAAACAGGGACGCAACGTTTGTTCTTGATGCCTATTCTAAAAGAGGCATAGGAAAAGGCCTGGAATACCGGTATCTGGAGCCGCGCGGCATAAGCGGTTCCTGGTGGTTATATCATATTCGTGACACACAACTGAATACGGATTTTGTTGAAGTAAAGGCCCTGCATGAAAACAGGACCGGCGCTGCAGCCGCCTGGTTTCTGAATATTGATTTTGTGAACGAGAAGGACTTTTACAGGGAATTCAATCCCCGCAGGGAAAAACAGATACAGCGATTTCTCGAGTCAAGCGGCGAGTTCAGCATGCCTTTTGAAAAGTCGCGATTATATTTTCTTTCCCAGTACCGGGTCGATCTCCGGCATGACACCGGTGATGCCCCGCAGAGATTGCCTGAGGCCGGGTATGTCATGAACTATGCACGCTCCGGAAGTTTTCTGATTTCCACTGACCTGAGCGCTGCGAATTTATGGAGGGAAAACGGAGTTTCAGCGAAAAGGTTTGATATATATCCAAGGGTGCTCCATACTGCCGGAAGCGATTATGTCCTGACACAGGTCGCGGCAGTGCGGGGGACAGCCTATTCATTTTACGGCGGCGACGATCAGGACAACAGCGTCCTGAGGAGGGCCTTTGAATACGACGGCAGCGTTCATACCCGGCTCTACAGAAAATACGCGACCTTTATGCATGTCGTGGAGCCGACTGTCCGGTACCATTATATAGCGAGTTCGAAAAACAATCTGCCTGTTTTTGATGAATATGAGTTCTTTAAAAAGAAATCGAGGGTTGAGGCAATACTTATGAACAGAATTTTTGTTCAGGGAAGGGAAACCGCTGCATTCTATATTACACAGCCGTTTGATACCGACCGGGGCAGCAGGGCGTTTGCACCTTTGGAGGCAGGCGTCGGCATGACCACACCTCTGGCGATGAAGGCCGGTGCGGCCTATGATACTCGCAACGGCAGGCTCATGACCGTCAGTTCGGAAATCGGCGTGCCCTTCCCCTCAGGACTTTTCACCTTTGGGCAGAGATATGACAAGGAAGAAGATATTATGGTTTATAAGGCAGGCATTGAGGCGCAGCCGTCAAAATCTGTGCATGTCGGCCTGAGCGTCTGGTATGATGCAAAGGGAGAGGGGTTCACGAACGTGACAGCAAGAGTCAGGTATGAAAGCCAGTGCTGGGGCCTGGGAGTTGAGACATCAAAAAAACCCGGAGACTTTATGTTCATGATCAAGTTTGATCTTTTTGGAGTTACCGCAAAGCCGGAAAAGGTATAGTGATATGGCGATGAAAAGAAAAATGTTGGGTGAAATGCTGATCGAGGCTGAGGCGATAACCAAGCCGCATCTCGATCAGGCGCTTGCTGAACAGCAGAAGATAGGGAAGCGGCTCGGCGAAGTTCTTATAAGCCTGGGATTAATCACTGAGGAGAAGATGGCCATGGTCCTCGGCAGGCAGCTCGATATGCCCTTCCTTCAGCTCAGGGACTTGATGGTGGAGGCGGAGATCGTCAAGATCGTGCCTGAAGCGCTTGCCAGAAAGCACAGGATACTGCCGATAACCATCAAAAACGGCGAACTGACCATAGCCATGGCAGACCCGCTTGATGTCTTTGCCATGGATGAGATCAGGAGATTTGCAAAGGTCCCGGTGAACGCGGCTGTTGTGACGGAAAAAGAACTCTCAAGGGCCTATGACAAATACTACCGTGTTACCGGAGCCGTGGAAGAGATGATCAGAGATCTCGGAGATGCCAGGCGCGGGGAGGAGGACAGGACCTCTGCTATTGAGGCCATGGCGGACGAGACGCCGATTGTAAAGCTGGTCAATATGGTTCTCACGCAGGCTGTCAGGGACAGGGCGAGCGATATCCATCTTGAAGCTGATGCGGACACCCTGAGGGTGCGTTACCGGGTCGATGGGATCCTCCATGAAGTCATGACTCCGCCCAAGCATATGCATGCCGGTCTTCTGTCAAGGATCAAGATACTGTCAGGCATGGATATAGCCGAAAAAAGGGTGCCCCAGGACGGACGCTTTCCTGTAGAGATAGAGGGCAGGCTTCTTGATATCAGGACTTCGACGATGCCGACCCTGTACGGCGAAAAGGCTGTGCTGAGGCTCCTTGAAAAGACTGAGGGCCTGCCCCCCCTGACAGGGCTTGGGTTTTCAGACAGCGCACTTGGTCAGTTTGCCGGGATGATCAAACGGTCCTACGGCTTTATTCTTTCCACCGGGCCTACCGGAAGCGGCAAGACCACGACCCTGTACTCTGCGCTCAGAAGCATCTTTACCATGGAGAAGAATATCATTACGATCGAGGACCCGATCGAATACAATCTCAAGTCCATCAACCAGGTCCAGATTAATCCAAAGGCAGGGCTTACCTTTGCCAACGGGCTCAGGTCTATCCTCAGGCAGGACCCTGACATTATCATGGTCGGCGAGATCAGGGACCTTGAGACAGCCTCGATAGCCACCAATGCCGCGCTGACAGGTCATCTTGTTCTGAGCACCCTGCATACAAACGAAGCAGTGGGCGCTGTGGCGAGGCTCATAGATATGGGGGTTGAGCCTTTTCTTATTACCTCTTCGCTCATCGGAGTTGTCGGCCAGAAGCTTATCAGGAAGATCTGTCCCTATTGCAGGGAGACCTACACTGATTCACACGAAGCCATGGCAGAGATCAACATTACCGGACCGGTGCAGCTCGTCCGGGGCAGGGGCTGCAATGAGTGCAAATTCACGGGCTATCTCGGCAGGGAAGGCTTGTACGAGGTCCTGTCCATGACCGAAAAGATACGGAAGCTTATTCTGCAGCGGGCATCTGAACATGAGATCAAGAGCGAGGCCACAAGGGAAGGCTTCAGGACGATGCGTGAGGAAGGTCTCCTGAAGGCGGTGAAAGGTGTCACCACCCTTGACGAGGTTATGCGCGTTACGCAGGAGACCCTGTAAGCCGGTGCCGGACTTCAGATACAGAGCCAGGACTGTCAAAGGGGAGATCATTACAGGCCTCATTGAAGCCCCTTCCAATGATAGTGTGGCTGAACAGCTTTTCTCAAAGGGATATATTCCTGTCGGAATCGACGAGGTCAAAAAGTCAGGGCCTGATTCCGGCAGACTTTTCAGCGGCATAAAGCCTGAAGACCTGATTGTATTCAGCCGTCAGCTGTCAACGCTTGTTACTGTCGGCATATCGTTTGTCAGCTGTCTTGATACCCTTGAAGTCCAGACCCGGAATGTAAAGCTGAAGGCTGCCATTGGAGAGATCAGAAGAGATGTGGAGGGTGGGAGTTCCTTTTCCGCTGCGCTTATGCGGTTCCCGAATATATTCCCCCCCCTGTACGTCAATATGATCAGGGTCGGCGAGGAAGGCGGCGTGCTTGACGACATTCTCGACAGGCTTGCATCACTTCTTGAACACGAAGCAGATACACGGG
>JAGVHR010000038.1 GCA_020056455.1 Thermodesulfovibrionales bacterium | reverse complement strand
TCCTGACTTCAGATACTCCAACTGCTCAGGCTGCGCTCTATAACAATTCAGCCTGATGTCTCAATGACCAGAGGGTAACATAGGGACTAAACTGTTACTGCCGGAGGTGTTGACAAGGACCTCATCATCCCTTTTTTTGTCCATGCCCCATATCTGATCAACCTTGCAGTAACCTCCTCCAAAGAGTTGCTAAACTACTAAACAATAGGTTATCATTATACAAAATACCAACAGGAGGTAGACATGGCAAAGTTGACACTGGATCTTAAGGGAATGAGTTGCCCCATGCCGATCATGAAGATCGCAGCAGCAGTTAAAAAGGGGGCATCCGGCGACGTGTTTGAGGCTGTCTCTGATGATGCCGGCTTTGAGCCTGATATCATTGCCTGGTGCAAGGAAACCGGTCATGTGATGAACAGCATAGCAAAGTCCGGCAAGGAAATAACGGTTACAGTCACGAAAAAATAGCAGGGGGAATTTATGACTACAGACGCTATACAGGAGAAGGTGCTGGAGATTGAGACGCGCCTGTCAAAGCTCGAGGGCAACCGGTCCAATCTCACCATGGTGCTTTTCAGTGGAGACTTTGACAAGGCAATGGCTGCTTTAATTATCGCCAACGGCGCGCTTGCCATGGGCAAGGAGGTCACTATTTTTGTGACTTTCTGGGGTCTTGATATTCTGAAAAAACCGACCATGACTGGGGCAGGGAAAAATTTTCTTGAGAAGATGGTCACTATGATGAGGCCGAAAGGGCCGGCGCATCTGCCGACCTCTAAAATGAATTTCGGCGGCATTGGGCCAAAACTTTTCCAGTACATGATGGGCAGGAAGAATGTTACAACGCTCCAGTCGTTGTTGGATACAGCTATTGAGTTTGGTGTCAGGATTGTTGCCTGTCAGATGTCCATGGATGTTATGGGGATTAAAAAAGAGGACCTGATCGATAACATAGAGTTCGGCGGCGTAGCAGCGTTCCTGGGCAGTGCCTTTAATTCGAATACTACGCTTTTTGTCTGATATTTCAGAGCCTGAGGCTGTGAGAGGCCCTTCTTGCCAATGCCTTGCCAGGGCCCAATAGGGGCAATCGGGGAGGGTCGTCTCAGACTGTCCCGTTGCCTGAGTTTCGCATTAGGTGAAGATATTCCGGCCTTAGGGAAATGGTTGTTCTTTTATTCTGCGCCAGACCAAGTGATCTCAACTGGTGGTCCGGTATCTCAATTTCCACGGGTACTGCGCCTCCATCAGGCATGAAATGCAGTATATGTGCGTCACCTTTGCCGAAGATTTTGCTGACAATGCCGTGGAGGATGTTGTCGTCAGGGTTACAGTGCGTCGCGCCCTGTTTAAACTGGATATTCTGCGGGTGGATGCCGATTATGGCAGATTGGCCATTTTCATGTGACTGTTCCATGTTTATGCGTCTTGAAATACTGATGGAGGAGTTGAGTCCGGGGCAGGCAACATTGAACGTATTTTCCGTAATGCCTGACACTTTGCAGCTAAAGAGATTTCTGAAGCCGAGAAATCTGGCTGCAGAAATGGTTTGAGGGTTGAGCCTGACTTCCTCATTGTTCCCTGTCTGCAAAAGTTTTCCGTCCATCAGGATGCTGACCGTATCGCCCAGGAAAAAGGCCTCTTCAAGATCGTGGGTAATAAGGTATACGGTCAGAGCATATCGCTCCATGAGGTCCCTGATCATAAACCACAGGTCAGTTTTCATGGCCTCATGAAGAGAAGACAGCGGTTCATCCAGCACAAGACGCTTGCAGCCCGTTGCAAGGGCTCGCACGAGAGCAACTCGCTGCTTCTCTCCGCCGCTGAGGTTTTTTACTGAGCGGCCCAGCAGATGCCCGATGCCCATGATGCCGACTATATCATCCACCAATTGCCTGTGGCGCGCGTTGTTGCTCATTTTTAAACCGTACAGTATATTGCCCTCCACTGTCATGTGGGGGAACAGGGCCAGGTCCTGCGGAACATATGAAATGCCCCTTGACTCAATCGGCATATGCGTAATATCCAAACCGTCCAATACAACAGAGCCGGCCTCTGGTCTCCTGAATCCGACAATGGTCTCAAGCAGCAGGGTCTTGCCGCTTCCTGTAGGGCCTAAAAAAACATGGCATTGTCTCTCCGGTAGCGCCAGCGAGATGTCGCTCAGAGTGAAACCACCGGCCCTGACAATCAGTTCCCTTAACTCAAGCATGAAATTCCCTTGCGCTGATCAGTCTGACAGCGTATAACGCGCCCATTCCGATCGCCACAAGTATCAGGATCAGCGCGACTGTGCCTTCAATATCTGCGCCTGACAGCCTCATGAATATGGCTACAGGGAGGGTCTCCGTCTTCATGGCCATAGAACCGGCGATGGTGATGGTCGCCCCGAACTCACCGAGCGCCTTTGCCCAGGTAAGAATGACTGCTGCGAGGACCCCTCTTTTGCAAAGCGGCATGGTTATGGTAATAAAGGCCTGTGCAGGCGTTGCGCCCAGCGAGCGTGCGACTTCTTCATAGCGCGCAGGTATTTCATCCATTGCTGCCTTGACAAGCCGCACCGCAATGCCGGCTGTGGTTACAAACTGGGCAAGAATGACACCGTTAATTCCAAATACGAACTGAAGACCGCTTTCCTGTATCCAGATGCCGACCGGATTACTAAAAAATATCAGCAGCATGGCGCCCAGTGCCGCAGGAGAGACGATCATCGGCAGTTCAAGCATGGTGTCGATGATCCTTTTCCCTCTGAATTGAAAGCGTGAAAGGGCATAAGCCGAGGGAATCGCGACGATTACGGATATCGCGGTGGAAACCGTGGCAGCAAACAAGCTCAGCCTGATGGAATAGAGAGTCCTGTCTGAAAAAAGGGTCTTGAGAACGAGGCCCTCCTGATAGAAATACAGCAGCGCCAGGATCAGGCCGGCGTAGAGAAAAAACACGCTGAAAGCTGCGAATATGGCAAGCCTTTTAAAGGTCATTTGTTGGTCCACTCTGCAGGCGCTGCGTATTCGCCTCCAACAGGTTTTTTCGCTCCAATCCAGTCAAACGCCTCATCCTGTGTCATGAAATAATGGTATTTCCTGAATATTGTTTTTCCTTCTTCGGAAAGGACAAAGTCTATAAACCTCTGCGCGAGTTTGCGGTTTTTTGTGAATTTTGATATTGCGATGGGGATGTAACCCATGCGGATGACTTCATCTTTCTTAAGCGGAACAGTTTCAATCCTTTCCGGGTCCCAGTGGCTGAATACACTCCATCCGATAACAGCATCCGCTGCTTTGAGAGATATGGCGGTGGCTGTCTTTTCACAGCTTTCAGTATAGTTGATAAGGTTTTTTCTAAGAGCAGCCTTTTGTCCGGATGTGAAATGCCTCTCAATTATCTCCACTGCATATAAGCCGACGCAAACTCCATCAGGGTTGGCGATGGCGATTCTGAGACCAGGTTTTGTCAGGTCTTTCAGGCTTCTGATATTTTTTGGGTTTCCTTTTTGCACATTCAGGGCGGACACGAGATACGCGACACGCCTTTCCGTATCAGCCAAGACAACATTCTTTTTCCTTGCTGCTTCCATATAGTCCGATGAACCTGGAAAGTAAATATCTCCCTGCCTGCCGAGTATCATCTGAGAAAGCACATAGCCTGAGCCGCCGAAGTTAATGTCAACCCTGATGCCTGTCTTTTTCTCAAATACTTTCGCAGCTTCTTCAGTCGGCGGCCTGCCGGCAGCGCCCGCAAACACCATAAGCCTCTGTTGATCGGCGCCGGCAGCTGCGCCGGGCTGCATGTTTGCCGCTGCAATTATGAGACAGAAGACTGTGCATATCCTCACGCAGGCCTTCATTACCAAACCCTTGTCTTTCCGGGCAAGCAAAAGCGGATCAAAATGCAGTCCTTTTGTCCTCTTGCATAAGGAACTCTTCAAATCTTTTATGCAATGCCCAAAAGGCTTCAGTTGCCTTTTCACCGGCTTCAGTCAGCCTGGTCCCGCCTCCTGCTTTCCCACCGGTGCTTGACTCTACCAGCGGGACTCCGGACTGACGGTTCATCGAAGCAACCAACTCCCAGGCATGGCGGTACGACATCTGCATTGATTTTGCGGCCTCGGTGATGGAACCATACTGTCTGATCCGCTGCAGCAGCACCACTCTGCCATAACCTAAAAAAGTCCCCTCCACGCCTTCCACCCAGATGCGGCCCCTGATGCAATAGCCTGTTTTACTCTGGTCCCGCGCTTGACGGCCGTTTCTTTCCATAACCGTAGTATACAGTTGGGAATAACGAATGTCAATATTGCATCAACAGGGTGTCAAGGCAAAATGGGGTTTACGAACGCGTCAGTTTTAAATCCTGTCTTTCAGCCAGTCTGTGGGGTTTATGACGCGGCAGCCTCCGGAACCGTCTGAATATACAACGCGGCTGAGGCGGGCATTCAGGATCATCCTCTTGCACATCATGCAGGGCGCAGAGTCGCACTCGCTTCCGTCGCTTTCCTCGCCTGCGACGTAGATAGTCGAACCTTTCAGCTCATCCGCTGAGGCCCGGATGATGGCGTTTGCCTCAGCATGTACACTGTGACAGAGCTCATACCTCTGGCCGTGTGGTATCTGGAGTTCCATCCTTGTGCATTTGCCCACTTCGAGACAGTCAGCAACGCCTGCTGCCGCGCCGTTATAGCCGGTGCTGACTATTATATTTTCTCTTGTTACAACAGCTCCATAGCGCCGTCTGTTGCAGGTGGCACGGGTGGATACCGCTTTGGCGATATTGATGAAGTATTCATCCCATCCGGGCCGAAGGTGCTTCATTTTTTTAGAGGGGGCTTTTTTCTTCATTGCAGAGTATTATAAAAAAACGGATGGGCCTTTGGCCATATTTTTATGGCCGAGGATAGGCTGTTAAGGCATTTGTGCGAGCCGGCTCCGAATGTTGATGCATTTTTAGCAAAGGTTATGATGATAAGCGCAAAAAAAAGAATGAAGTCCTGCCTGACTTGTGCTTTTCTGGTTTTTTTTACGTTCCTGTTTTCTGCCTGCGCGAACAAGGAACTCATTCGCACATCAGTGCCCCTGCCGTATAACGGGCCGGTCAGCGTGGATGTCCTGAAGAAGGCGATCGGGTTTGGGGACATAAAAACGATCAAGGCTCTCGCTGACGTAAGAGTCCTCAGGCAGGGCGAGCCTGCCGGCAGTTTCAGCGGCGTCTTTGGATATCAGGCCCCTGCTTCTCTCAAAACGAGCTTCTTCGGTCCTTTCGGCCTTACAGTAATGGAAATGCTTGTTACTGATGATATGATCCAGGTGTACCTTCCGCAGAAAAATACTGTCTATGAAAAGAGATCACCTGGGATTTCATTTACGTCTGTTGTAAATGGAAGGTTTATCTATACCATAGATGAGGAAGACGATTTTTATTCCCTTTTTGCCTTTGCCCAGGAGGACACGACAGCCGGGCCGGTCATGAAATATATCTTTGACAGGACCTGCCTGCTCAACAGGCGCATCGTCATTTATACGGATGGGAAAGAGGCGCTCAGAATAGACTTTGACGGATTCAATGGAAAGGCCCCGGAAAAAGCAAGGCTCACAATCAGCAATGGAACTGTAATGGAGATTGCCCTGCATGAAGCTGAATATAACACTGATATCCCTGAAGAATATTTCGAAGCTCTGGAGCAGGGAGATAGAAATATACTGCCGTTTCAGGATCTCCTTGAGCATTTTGGGCTTCAGGGCCGGCTGGATGACGGAAGGCCGTGAGGCTGTGTTACTTAAGTATTATTCCCGAAAATCCGATACAAGAAACATATTTCTACTTTTTCGGTTGAGTCAAATCTTTTCCCGAGGAGGACTTATGATGCGGATACTTTCTGTGTTAGTCAGCGGTATTTTTATTGCGGCAGCTGCGACTGTCTTTGCTGAAGAGGTCAGGCTCCACGGTTCGACCACCGTGCAAAAGCGTATAATGGAACCAGGGAAAGAAGCGCTTGAAAAGGCCACAGGAATCAGGATTGTTCTTGTCGGCAACGGCACAGGTAACGGGCTTGAAGACCTTGTCAACGGCAAGTGCGATGCATCAATGGCCTCAGAGGAGCTTGCTGATGCCATCTCAAGCATGAAGGCGGCATCAGGGAAAGAGGCGACTGCCGGTCTTAAGGCGAATGTGATGACATCTGACGTAATCAAGGTTATTGTCAACCCTTCCAATCCTGTGTCCAAACTCAACAAGGAGCAGCTAAAGGGTCTGCATACCGGCAAAATTGAAAACTGGAAACAGGTCGGCGGCCAGGATATGCCTGTGATCGTCATTACTTCCCACCTTGGGTCTGCAACTCGAAAAGTATTCCAAAAGGCCATAATGGACAATGAGCCCTATGTCACGGGCGCCATAGAAGTTGAAACCACGAGAAAAGAGATCGACAATGTCTCCCAGTTCCCGGAAGGCATAGGAGCGGTGAGCCTCGGATTCATTAATATACCGGGCAACAGGGAGAAGGTGAAGATTATTGAAACTCAGGAGATCAGCCGCCCGCTTATGTTGATAACAAAGGGCGAGGCCTCTCCTTCGGTCAGGAAAGTCCTGGACTTTTTCACGGGCGAAGGCAAAAAGTATATCAAGGACTGACATCACTATTATCATGAGAACCCATGTATGACTATTAAACGGAAACTGCTGCTCAATGCCGCAGGTGTCTTTGTTGCTGTTGCCGCTGTCGCTGTTACAAGCATTGCAGGCATGGGGTTTATAAAAAATAAGATCTCAGTGCTTACAAAGCGGTCCACGCCGTTTCAGCTGAAAACCGTTGATTATCAGCGGGCCCTTCAGGAGCACGCCTCTGAACTTGTTAAGTTGGCTGCTTCTTCATCTCTTGAGGAGGCGGGAGCTATTAGGGCAGAGTCAGGGAAAACCCTTTCAAGGCTTGAAAAGGTCGGACATGAGCTGTCTGAATTGAATGGGGATTTGAGAGGAAACAGCGGGTCATCTGACCTGCAAAAGATTACACAGGAGACGTTCAGCATCTCTGAACAGCGACTGAGGGCTGAGGAAAGCGCCAGGCAGGCTGACAGTCTCATGCGAGAGAAATTGAAGGAGATCACGAAGCGGCTTAAGAGCGTTGACTCTGCCATCAGGAATGTCCAGAAGGGTGCCATGGGACAGGTGGATTCTTCCAACGAGAGCCAGAAGTCAATCAGCCTTCGGCTTAAGAACATTCAGCTTGTTGTCGGGTCTGTCAAAGACCTAAAGCAGGCAGTCACTGAGATTGCGGCAGCTGACGGCAAAAGCGCGGTTACAGTAGCCAGGAGCAGGTTCCTTAGCGCCTCACGCTGGATATCTCAAAGTCTTTTTATAAAAAGCGAGGGCGGGGCCGGTGTGGGCAGGGAGGTGGCTGACAGCCTTACGGAAGTGAGCGGAAGGGTGACCGGGCCACAAGGGCTGATCGAAATTAAAAACAGTCTGCTTACAAAACCCGATGAGGAAATGAAAAGGC
>JAGVHR010000205.1 GCA_020056455.1 Thermodesulfovibrionales bacterium | reverse complement strand
TATGAACAGGACTACTGAAACAGCGACAGTGTGTAGTTTTTCGTCATTCCCGCAGTCAGTAGGCGGGAAGCCAGGCTGTTTAGACATGGATCCCCGACAAAGGAACTCGGGGATGACAACCTATTAATACTACTTTCGAGACAATCCCTCTGTGGCAAAAGAACCTCTCTGCGTAGACACGGATATATGCGTAGACTTCCTCAGGAAAAAAGGACCCGGCTTTAGCCTTCTTGCAAAGGCAATCAATGAATTTACTCCTTTAAAATCCCCCTTGTAGCGAATAGTATCAGAATAAGTTGACTGTAACTGCCTGAAAAGAATGGATTCCCGACAGAGACACTCGGGAATGACGAACAAGGCCGCTGTAGTACTAATGGCATATTTTAACTTCTGCAACAAAACCGGGTAACGTACCACGCAAAATCAGGAAAATTACAGGTGCAGATTGTAATTTTCCCGATTGTTTGTTATGGTTGTTCCCATTTTGTAACACCCTGCCTGTGTATTCGTTATAGTTACAAGTAGTTTCAAGTGGCATGAAAATTGTATTATATATTCGATTTGAGGTTTATTGCCGCTGCCTGGTGGGTAGTCTGTAGGCGTTTAGGAGCCTGAATTTGTTTTTTTGCTCAGTCCTGACAGACTACAGTCCAAATAACCTGAGCAGTTACGTTCCAACTACTCAAAAAACATTCCAAAAAAGGAGAGAGTTGTCTATGTCAGAAAAAGAGATCTGTACGGCTTATCGAGACAGGGAAGCACGCATTGCGCTTGTTGTGGCGCTCATATTTGCTGTGCTTGCTGTTGGTCTTTTGGTCCCGCGTTTATCAGGCGCAGAGGACAATCCGTGTCTGATGTGTCATGAGGCCCTGTCCAAAGAGAAGGTGGTGCATCAGGCCCTTGCAATGGGCTGTGTTACCTGCCATTCTGAGCTTGATACAAATGATATACCTCATAAAGTGAAGGGCAAGATCGCAAAGGGGCTTGCTGCTGACCAGCCGGATTTATGTTATGGCTGCCATGACAAGGCGGCTTTTTCAAAGAAAAACGTCCATGCAGCAGTAGGCATGGGCTGTACAGGCTGCCATAATCCACATTCGTCTAAAAACGATAAACTGCTTGTCTCAGGGACGCCTGACATTTGCTACAACTGCCATGACAAAAAGAAGTTTGAGGGTAAGACGATTCATTCGCCTGTTGCCGGCGGCATGTGCACAAGCTGCCACAGTCCACATTCCGGAGATAAGGACAAGCTGCTTGTGTCGGATGTGCCTGACGTGTGCTTCAATTGCCATGACAAAGCAAATTTCAGCAAGAAAAACGTGCATATGCCTGTTGCCGGTGGCATGTGTACTTCATGTCATTTCCCTCACGCCGGCGAGCAGGCTGCCTTGCTGCTGAAGCCGACAAATGCCCTTTGCAGTTCATGCCATAAAACTCAGAGCAACGGTAGGCATGTCTCAGCCGGCTCCGGCTCAGGGTTAGGGAAAATAATACACCCGGTTGAGGGCAAGCCTGATCCAGGCAATCCTGGCAAGGATATTACCTGCGCAAGCTGTCATTCCCCGCACAGCTCGGATTTTAAAAAGCTATGGGTTGAGCGGAGGGTCTGCAACAGGTGCCATAAGTATTAGGAAACAGTTACGAAATTTTTATTAACAATGACAAGGACAATCAAATGAAAAAAAGTAATGTGATTTTGTTTTTTTTATTCAGCTTTCTGATTCTTGTTTCAGGATGCGCAACAGCGCCTCAGGTGGAGAAGCCCACAGGCGACTATGTCTGGCCTGCCCCTCCTGAGCAGCCAAGGATCAAGTGGCTGTCGAGCTGGTCAAGCAACAATGATTTCGGCAAACAGAGCGGGCTCCTTGCTTCGCTTGTGGGCGAAGAGCAGGTCGAGTTCATGAGAAGGCCAAATGGGGTTGTGGCTGATTCAGCCGGCTCCATATATGTGGCTGATTCTGAGCTGAAAAAGGTTTTTGTCTTTGATCAGGAAAAGAAGGGCGTGAGATTTATAGGGGAAGGGACCCTCAGCGTGCCTGTAGGTCTGGCAATAGATGATAAAAGAGGCATTGTCTTTGTGTCTGACACCAAGGCAGCAAAGGTTTACGGACTTGATAAGAAATCCGGAAGGGTTGTGCTGGGAATAGGGGCCCCCGGAGAGCTTAAAAACCCGGCAGGGCTGGCTTATGACGAGCAAAGGGAGAGGCTGTATGTATCAGACACCAAGGCCCATGTGATACGAATCTATGACAAGACCGGCAAGTTTGTGTCGCAGATGGGCATGAGGGGCGCAGGGGATGGGGAGTTCAATTTCCCAAGCTATTTGGCAGTTGACAAAAACAGCAGGCTCTTTGTTGTGGATTCCTTTAACTTCAGGGTCCAGATTTTCGATGCAGAGGGGAAGTTCGTGAAAAAATTCGGTCAGCTTGGAGACGTTACAGGCGCATTTACAAGGCCGCACGGCATTGGGGTTGATTCAGACGGTCATATTTATGTAGTGGACTCTGCCTTTAATAATTTTCAGGTATTCGATGAAGAAGGGAAACTCCTCCTGTGGATTGGAAACGCCGGGATAAGACCCGGAGAATTTTATCTGCCGACAGGCATGTATATTGACAAGCAGGACAGGCTCTATATCTCAGATACATTTAATAGAAGGGCGCAGGTGTTCCAGTACCTTAAAGAGGTGAAATAGGGCAGGCAGGTGCATCTGAAATGGGGCTTATCCGGGGGGAAAAGGAAATGGTCTGAGTGAAACAGGGATGGATATTTCTGATTATGAGTATGATGATTTTTTTCTATCTCTTGCCGGAGATCAATATGTCTCGCGCAGAGGCGGCTATGCGTACTACATATCCAAAAAGGTTCCGTCTTTCAGGCTTTATCGAGCTACAGTATTTGGATTTTGCCTTGGAGACAGATGGCGCAGGCTTGGCAGAAGAGGACAGGACCTCGATTTTTACTCAGAGATACTCTCTTGGTCTTCAGGGATATATTTATGACCCGAGGCTCGCGATATTTTCCACGAGAGTGACTTACAATGAAGACAGGTCCTGGCGTGAAGATGATCAGGTGAGTAAAAGCCTGCGCCGGGACCTTGATTATGACATCTCTGCCACTTTCCTTCCATACAGGCCGATATCACTGGATATCACTGCGCTCAAAACCGACACTATGGTGGAGTCTTCAACTGTGGCCCCTGTTGCCGCTTCTGCTCTGTCTTACGGCGCAACTCTGAAAATAGCGCTCAGGAACAAGCCCCTGATCAGACTTATCTATAGCCACTTTGAGTCCAGTTCCGCAGACGATGCCAATGGGAACGAAACCAAGGGTGATTGGTATAACCTTGATGTACGGGGCTACATAAGCGCTATAAGGACAAGGTACTTCCTTGTGCTTGCATATGCTGATTTTTTTGCTAACGGAACTGCAAACAGTTCAAAAAATATTAGTTTTGACAGCGGCACTTCGTTTAAAACAGGCCAAATATTGAGGACAAGCTTTACATATGCTGAAACCGGTCCCTCGAACTTTATGCGTTTTTCAACAGATGTTGAGTTCAGCCCGCTTAAACGCTTCAGGCAAAGGTATGAGTATACTTTTGACCGTTCTGAGGAAGATACATTTGAAAGCAATGTCCACAGGACAACAGGCAGATGGGCCTATCGTATTTCTGATAATCTGTTTGCAGGGGCCTCTGCCCAATTCGGTGCAGGGAATGAGAACGCCGGGGATTCTGAAGTCAGCGGCTGGTCATATTCCGTGGGCGCAAACGCGAGTTACAACAAACCTCTTACCTGGCTCATAGCAAGAGCGCACTATGCCTTTGCCCATAGCGGGATCAGGAACACGCTTAGTGATGATTTTGGAGAGGAGAGAGATAAAAAAGCCCAGACTGTCCATAGTATCGGCTTCAATGTTATGACAAAGAAATTGAAGGTTGCGACTGCATTTGCAAGGTATAATTTATTTGTTTTTAATTCAGACGAGGAAGCATCTCTGGCCCAGTCGTTCAGCTCCGGAGTGGCAGGAAGAGGCCCGGGAAGGGCACACTGGAAGCTAAGCGCTGACGCGCAGTTTTCAAAAAGCTCGACTGAACTGCTGGACCCTGAGACTGATGAGACAGTGGTCATCAGCGGCAATTCCTACGGCCTCAGGGCAGAGGTGGGCTACCCGTTTCAACAAGGCGGCTCTGTTTCTCTTTCCGGAGGATATACCGCGTCAGAGACTGACGGCAGTGATACCAAAGGGTATTATTATGATCTGAGGGTTTTCAAAAAAATAGTCAAAAACCTAACCTTTGCTGCATGGTGGCGTGAGACCCAGAACAGCATATTAGAGAGCGGCACTGAGATCCATTCAAGGGACTTTGATGTCAGCCTGTTTTATAAGATCGGAAATATGTATTTCAGTCTTGACTTCAGATATTTCATACAAACGCAGGCATCTGTCTCGACAAGGGCAAGAAGTGTTGCGTTTACAGTCAGGAGAAACCTGTGAGACAGGTGCGCGCGCTGGCAATTCTTATTCCGTTGTTTTTCCTCCCGACGCTCTTTGGAGGCTGCGGGGGGGGCAATTTCGGAGTGGAGATGGACAGGATTCCGGAGACAGAGGAGATTCTCTGGCCTCAGCCTCCGGCGCCTGCAAAAATACGGTATATGGGAAGCATCTCTTCTTCTGCTGATCTGGGCTCCTCAGGTTCATTGCTGGATGCCTTTTTTGGAAAGGACAGCGAAGAGTCAGGCATGTCACGGCCATACGGGGTTTGCGCTTCAGGCAGCGCTGTTTATGTGACTGATCCGGGTCTGGGGGTCCTGCATGTATTTAACAGACTGGAAAAGAGTTATCTGCGTATAGACAAGGTAAACGGGCAGATGCTGAAGTCACCCATAGGTGTTGCTGTTGACCTTTCGGGACAGATATATCTCTCAGACTCAGAGCTTGGGAAGGTCTTTGTTTTGGGCCATAAAGGCGATTTTATGCGTGAAATCGGGCCTGAGGGGATGTTTGCAAGACCCGCAGGCCTGACTGTTGACAATGGCAGACTCTATGTTGTTGACACGCTTGGTCATATGGTCTTTGTCTTTGGCAGGGCTGACAACAGCCTGCTTTTCCGTTTTGGCGGCAATGGCGGCGACCCTGGCCAGTTTAACTTTCCGACCAATATATTTACAGATAAAGACGGCCTTATTTATGTGACAGATTCCATGAACTTCAGGGTCCAGATATTTGACAAGGACGGCAGGTTCATCTCGGCCTTTGGACAGGTTGGAAACGGCACAGGGGATTTTTCAAAGCCCAAGGGCATTGGGGTTGACTCTGAAGGCCATGTGTATGTAGCTGACGCGCATTTTGATAATTTCCAGATATTTGAAAGAGACGGAACTCTGCTGCTGATAGTGGGCTCAACCGGCAGAAGCCCTGGCCATATGAGTCTGCCTGCAGGGTTGTTTATAGACAGGCAGGACAGAATCTATGTTGCTGATTCCTTTAATGGCAGAGTGCAGATGTTTCAGTATCTGAAGGAGAAAAAATGAAGACAAGAGGGTCCGGCAGGCAGCGCCCCTGTTTCTCATCCTCGCCCCCTGGGGGAGAGGGTAGGGAGAGGGGTATTTTCGAGATAATTGTGACAGCAGCGGTTATTGCAGCCTGCCTCGTCCTGTTGGTTTTCAGGCACTCCTCAGCCGGAGTGCAGGATACTAAGCATAACCTGTCCACCTCAGGGCCAGGGCCTGTGAAGGCGCCTGCAGGCGGAGAGGACCAGGTCTGCATCTTTTGTCATACTCCGCACCATGCCAATCCTGTGGCCCCTTTGTGGAACCACGATGAGACCCAATCCAGCTTTGAGAATTACTATAGCCCGACCCTGCAGGCATACGGCGCTGGAGAGGCGCCTCCGATTGATGGCTTCTCGAAACTCTGCCTTGGCTGCCATGACGGCACAATAGCGCTTGGAGCTGTGGTCAGCAGGGAAGACGACATTCAAATTACAGGCACTGGTGTTGATGCATCCGGAAGACTGACTTCTGACGCTGAAGGCTATATAGGCACTAATCTTTCAGGGACCCATCCCTTGTCTTTTATCTATAACGGGCCTATAGACGGGAAGTTGAAGGGGCCGCCCATAGACCGTTATGTGAAGCTGTTTCCAACCCAGGGCGGAATGGGTGTTCAATGCCCTTCGTGCCATGACCCGCATGAAAACAGGTCAACTGTATTGATCGATGGGAAGGGTTGGCCCCCGTTTTGGCAGAAGGAGTCGCTTGAGGCGGTCTGTCTTGTCTGCCATGTTGAAATAATTGATCCGCCTCCGCCAGGGCATTAAATAATATGGCATTAAGTAATATGAAACTGAAGATATTTATATTGGCAGCTCTGCTTGTTGGGATTGTTTTCCCTGCGACTGTCCTGTTTGCGCTTAATTCCCATAGCGACAAACGGGCCCTGCCCATGGGCTGCGCAAGCTGTCACAAGGGGCACGGTATGGCCAGGACGCCTATGCTGCCGGAGGCCAGAGCAACCTTCTGCTTCCGCTGTCACGGCAGCGAAGCTGACGTGCAGCAGGCAAAGAGGAAGAATTTTCTCGGGCCTGAGGCCGGCAAGGCAGACCTGAGGCGGGAGTTTTCCAAGCCCTTTATCCACCCTCTTGATGAAGCAGGCATGCACAGGCCGGATGAGATATTGCCTGAGCTGGACCCCTCATTGCCAAGGCATTCTGCCTGCGGAGACTGCCATAACCATCATTTTGCGTCAAAAGAGAAAAAGCTGGCTGGTATAAGCGGCGTTGACGTAAACAGGATCAGGGTACAACAGGTGCAGAATGAATATGAGATCTGTTTTAAATGCCACGGCAAGAGCGCCAATCTGCCCGGCGACCAGACAGACAAGTCAGAGGAATTTACCTTGTCCAACCCCTCTTATCATCCGGTCCTGGGGCCTGGAAAGAACCAGAATATGCCGAGCCTTATCTCTTCGCTTACACCCATGAGCACAATAAAATGCATTGATTGTCATAATAATAATGATGCCCTTGGGCCCAGGGGGCCGCATGGCTCTGTTTACAGGCATTTGATCAGCAGGAACTATAGTGAGTCTGACGGGCCTGAAGGCGCGTTTCAGTATGCGCTTTGTTATGGGTGCCACAGGAGGACCAGCATTCTCGGCAACGAGAGCTTCCCTTTGCACAGATTGCATATCGTTGAAAAGGGGGCCTCCTGCAAGACCTGCCATGATTCTCACGGCAGCAGTATAAACACTCATCTTATTGAATTCGATACGTTTATTGTCCGGCCCAACAAAAGTGGCCGATTGCAGTTTATTGATGTTGGGCCGCGCGCAGGGCAGTGTTTTCTTTCCTGCCATGGAAGAGACCACAATCCTGAAACGTATCCGGGAGCGTTTCCCATGCCCACACGAAAAACCGACCCGAGAAAGCGGCTGAGATGGTAGAAAATGGAAGAATTTCAGGTAGATAGAAGGACGAATATGAAAAAGGTGACTACATTACTTTTGGTTTTCTTTTCCCTCGCATCCCTTGCGTTTGTTGCGCAGGGAAAAACTATTTCAGGCAACAGCAAAGACGGCAAGCTGCAGTCAGGACATGTCCGTCCTCTGAAGGTAGGCGTAGCCTCGATGATTACTCCGGTTGATACGGTCAAGTATTATCAGGAGATCATCGATTATATCGGAGAAAAAACAGGGATGCCTGTGCAGATGGTACACAGAAGGACCTATGAAGAGATGGATGCCCTGCTTGAAAGGGGAGAGGTGAAGCTGGCCTTTATATGTTCAGCCCCTTATGTGCGAGACCATGACAGGTTCGGAGTGGAGCTGCTTGCTGCGCCGCAGGTTGACGGCAGGCCGTCATACTGTTCCTATATTATCGTGCATAAGGACAGCCCAATATCTTCTTTCTCTGAATTGAAGGGCAAGACCTTTGCCTTTACAGACCCCAACTCCAATACCGGAAAGCTCTACCCCTCCTATCTGCTTAAGACCATGGGAGAGTCCGCAGAGAGCTATTTCAGAGATATCTTCTACAGTTACAGTCATAACAAATCAATTGAGCTTGTTGCCAAAAAATCGGTTGACGGCGCTGCTGTGGAAAATCATGTTTATGACTACATGCGGAAAACCGGCTCGCCGTATGCTGCGATGACAAAAATCGTCAAGCGCTCTCCATACTTCGGGATGCCGCCTGTAGTGGTAACGAAAGATATGGATGCAGCGCTGAAGGAGAAAATCCGCAGAGCTCTGCTAAAAATGAGCGAGGATAAAAAAGGAGCTTCCATCCTCAAGGCCATGATGGTGGAAGGGTTCGTCAATATTGAAGACAGCGCCTATGATGAGATACGGAAGATGGAGCGGCTGGTTATGGGGCAGGGAAAGCCTGTAAAAAAGCAGAGGGAGACCAGGACAGTGAATTTCGGTGTGATCCCAAGGGACAACCCCAGACTGCTTTATGAGAAATACCAGCCCCTGCTTGATTACCTGGCGGAAAAAACCCCGTATAGTTATGAACTGGTGCTGAAAAAAAACTACGAGGAGACGGTCAATGCCATTGGCTCAGGAGAGATCGATGTGGCGCTCCTTGGTCCCCTGACATATCTTGAGGCCAGGGCAAAGTACGGGGTGCGCTGCATTCTCAAGCCCAGGGGTCAGGGCGGCAACGCGACCTACAAGAGCGTGATCATAAGGAAGAAGGACTCGCCTTTGAGGAGTCTTTCAGGCCTGAAGGGCAGGAGCATGGCTTTTTCAGCGACAAAGTCCACCTCAGGCAACCTTTTCCCAAGGTATCTCCTTGCAAAGGCAGGCCTGCACCTTAACAGCCTCGGCAGTTATACGAATTTTGACTACCATGATTCAGTTGTAAAGGCTGTGCTGAAAGGTCAGTATGATGCCGGAGCTGTGCGCGACTCGGTAGCTAAAAAATATATGAAGTTAGGCCTTGAGCCCCTTGCCGAGTCGGAATTGATCCCTTTTGGCCCGCTTGTGGCAGGCCCCGGCGCTCCCTATGCCGTGATTGAGAGCATAAAGAAGGCGCTCCTTGACCTGGACCCTGGCAAGCCTTCAGACGCCAGGTGGATGGGCAGGCTCGATGAAGACCTTAGATACGGTTTTACAGAGACCCGGGAGGGCGATTACGAAGATATCCGCGCGAAATTAAACGCAGTGCCCAGGACCTGCGGCAAAGGGTGCCATCCTGATATACGGTTATGAAGAGGACAGACTGAAAGCATGAGACCCCTGGTAAATATATGAAAGAAACAATACTTCTGATAGAGGACGAGAAGCTGATGAGGATAACGCTTGAGGATGCTCTGATCTCAGCCGGGTACTCTGTCATGTCCTTTGAAAACGGAAAGGATGCGCTTGAGGCGTTTAAGGGAAACCCTGTAAGCGCTGTTGTAACTGATTTCAGGCTGCCTGATATAAACGGCAATGATATTATCAGAGAAGTGATCCGGATGCGGGCTGACACCCAGGTTATCATGATGACCGGTTACGGGACGATTAAAGACGCTGTCATTGCCATGAAACTCGGGGCCATGGACTATCTGACCAAGCCTTTTGCACTGGAGGAGTTCCTGATAATAATTGATCGGGCTATGGAGTTTAAGAACCTCCGCCTTGAAAACCGCAGGCTTAGAAAGGAGCTTGACAAGTGCAGCGTTCCGTCAGGCATCATTGGTGAAAGCGACGCGATCCTTGGCGTGCTGTCACTTGTGGAAAGAGTGGCTCCGCTTGATTTCACAGCCCTCGTTCTTGGTGAAAGCGGCGTGGGCAAGGAGCTGGTTGCCTCAGCAATACATAAGCAGAGCTTACGAAGGGACAAACCCTTTGTCAAGGTCAACTGCGCGGCCCTGCCTGCCGGGCTTGTTGAGAGTGAATTTTTTGGCCATGAACCAGGGGCCTTTACCGGTGCGCTGAAGATGAAACCAGGGAGGTTCGAGCTGGCTGATGGCGGGACGCTGTTCCTCGATGAAATCGGCGACCTCCCACTCAATACCCAGGCGAAGATCCTGAGGGCGCTTCAGGAAAAGGAGTTTGAAAGGCTTGGCGGCGACGAGACCATAAGGGTGGATGTCAGGATAATAGCTGCCACTAACAAGGACCTGGAGGAAGAGATTAGGCAGGGGAGGTTCAGGGAAGACCTTTATTACAGGCTCAACGTTGTTCCCATAACCATGCCGCCTCTCAGGGAGCACAGGGAAGACATCCCGGAGCTTGCTGAATTCTTTCTCAATAAGTCCAGGGTGAAGCTGGGCAGGAACCTGAGTATCTCCAGGGAGGCCATTATGGCGCTGTTCGAATATGGTTATCCCGGCAATGTGCGCGAACTTGAAAATATTATTGAGAGGTGCGCAAACCTTTGCGTATCTGACATCATCAGACCGGAAGACCTGCCTCCTTTTGTGTTGAAGAGTGAAAAAACATCTGACAGCCTCCGGCTGGCTGACCAGACTGCCTGCGCTGAAAAGGAACATATTGAGCGTACCTTGAGCGCCACCCAGGGCAATAAGACCAGGGCGTCTGAACTTCTGGGCATAAGCCGGAAGACCTTGTGGGAGAAGATCAATATGTACCGAATTGAGCAGTGATAATATTGACGAGTTCGTAAAAAGTCTAAATGAAGGAGGAGTATATATGTGCGATACACCTGAAAGATGCGTTGAGAGTTCTTTTGGCAGGACTGTGCCGGTTGCCGAAGCGGTCGGCACCATACTTGCGCATGACATTACTGAAATCGTCCCAGGGCAGCAGAAAGGCCGCGCGTTCAGGAAAGGGCATATCATCAGGCAGGAGGATGTGCCGCATCTGAGGAGACTCGGCAAGGAGAACCTTTTTATCCTTGATATGAAGGAAGACGAGATGCATGAGGATGAGGCTGCCCGCGAGATAGCAAAGGCCCTTATGGGCAGCGGCGTTGAAAGCGAAGGGGACCCCAAAGAAGGGAAAATCAATATTGTGGCGTCTCATGACGGACTGCTTAAGGTGGACAGGGAGGCGCTCCTTGCATTTAATATGGTGGGCGAGGTCATGTGCGCCACCCTGCATGACAACAGCCTTGTCAGGAAGGGCCAGCTTATTGCCGGCACAAGGGCGATCCCGCTGGTCATAAAAAAACAGGTTGTGAAAGAGGCTGTGGAGGCGGTCAGGACTTCAGGCTCCAGGGTGCCCGGCTGCGGAGTCCTCGAGGTTAAGGAAATCAGAAAACCGAGGGTTGGCGTGGTAATTACCGGCAGTGAGGTATATCTCGGTCGCATCGAAGATGCTTTTGCCCCTGTGATCAGACGCAAGATCGAGAATCTCGGCGGGGAGATTGCCGGCCTTTACTATGCCCCGGATGACACTGCTCATATTGAGATGAGGCTGCGTGAACTTCTCCTTGCAGGAGCTGACCTGTTGATTACAACAGGAGGCATGTCGGTTGATCCGGATGACGTGACCAGGTTTGCAATAAGGAACCTGGGGGCACAGGATATAACCTATGGTTCAGCTGTTCTGCCGGGCGCAATGTTTCTTACGGCATACATAGAGCAGAAGCCGGAAGCCGGAAAACCAGAGCCTGCCGGCGCCCGGAAATTTGTTCCAATCGTGGGAATTCCGGCCTGCGGCATGTATCACAGCATGACAGTGTTTGATCTTGTGCTGCCGAGGATACTTGCCGGGGAGAGGATAGGTCGCAGAGAACTTGCCGAGCTCGGACACGGGGGCCTGTGTCTGAACTGCAAGGAATGCAGGTATCCTGTCTGTCCCTTTGGAAAATAGGACGGGTCTGTAAAAAATCCGCTCCGGAATCAGCCGAGGAGTTTGGTAAAGGGATATGTTCTCAGGTACTTCAGAAATTCATCTACAGCGTGGGAGGAAATCGCGCCCTTATTGGTGATCAGGGAAAACTCCCTCATCATCTTCTGCTCTTTGATCCTGAGTGTGCTGATCGTGCCGTATTTCGTCTCCTTGCGTGCGGCCCAGCGTGACACAATGGAAATGCCGAGCCCGTTTTCGACCGCCTCCTTGATCGCTACAGTGCTGCCCAGCACCATGGAAATTTTCATATGCTGAGGCGATATGCCGCGTGTCGCCAGCAGCTTCTCAATCATCTGGCGGGTGCCTGAACCGGCCTCCCTGAAAATAAAGGGTTCCTTGGTCAGTTCGCTTACGGATATTTCCTTCTTTTTTGCCCAGGCGTGATGGGCTGGAATGATAACGAGAAGCTCGTCACCCAATATTTTTTCAACGAACATCTTCTGGCGCGTAACCTCGCCTTCTACAAGGCCAAGGTCAACATTTCCGGAGTTCAGAAGCTCAACAACACGCTTTGTATTGCCGACAAGCAGATGGATTTTGATCTTGGGGTGTGTTTTCCTGAAGTCAGTGATAACAGCCGGAAGAACATAATTGCCGATCGTGGAGCTTGCGCCGATACTTATGCTGCCCTTGACAAGCCCGGTCAGTTCGCCCACGACTTTTTGCGCGTTTGCATAAAGGTTCAGTATTTCTTTTGCATACTTATAGACCACTTCGCCTGCAGGTGTAAGCGTTACGGTGTTGCTTGAGCGGTCGAAAAGCTTGGTCTCGTATATCTCCTCAAGCGCCTGGACCTGCAGACTGACGGCAGGCTGTGTGAGATGAATGATCTCGGATGTCTTGGAAAAGCTCTTTGTCTCCGCAACAGTGCAGAACACCTTGAGTTTGTGGTCTTCCATATTCCTCCTTCAGCCTTCGGTGCGATTATCTGCCGGAGCAGTCCGTAAGCCGAGTTCTGTAACCCGAAAAACCGGGTCTGTAGTCATTCATCTCAGCCCTGACCTTGCAGTCAGGATCATGCGGCCTAACCCGTTCTGTCTCCCAATAAAGGGATTCGAGGGGGCCCCTCTCAAGACAGAACCTATTTGGCCTTGCTCCAGGCGGGGTTTACCAAGCTGCCCGGTTGCCCGTGACACTGGTGAGCTCTTACCTTTCCCGGCATATTATCTGTGCCGGGAATCCGCCTGCGAGGCGGACACCTTTTCATCCTTTCCCTTTTTAC
>JAGVHR010000118.1 GCA_020056455.1 Thermodesulfovibrionales bacterium | reverse complement strand
ATGATCTGCTCGACCGCAACAGCAGGATGATCGAAAATAAAAAGAGCAACCCTATAGCCGACTTAAGAGACGGCTTTGGTGACCGCAGCAATATCCAGGACAGGATCAACACCCAGCAGGCAAGGATCGACCAGGGCATTCGCTCCGGTGAACTCACCAGGAGAGAAGCTGATATGGTCCAGGACAATCTCAATTTCATCAAACAACAGCACTCCAGCTTCAGAGGTAATGACGGCATGCTCGGTCCGATCGAAAGAGACAGGCTGCATGACCTGCTTGACCGCAACAGCTGGATGATTGAAAACAAGAAACATAATCCTGTCGGAAGTCTGCGCCGGTAAAATCCTGAATACTGCGCCTGTCAGTAGGAGTTCTCTCTGCTCCGTCCGCTTAATACCTTCAGGACCTCAAACCAAACAACGCTCAGCAGGCCTGCTGCAAGGCAGAGGAAAAGATCTTCTGTATAAAGGGCGGAGAAATGAAAGAGATTGAGAAGAAACGGCGCGAATAAAATTGACACAAGCGCAAAAGCAGCGCCTGCCGTTACCCACCAGAGAGCCGGATTGGGAGAACCGACCGTAGAGATTATAGTACGCGACCACGATCGGTTTGCAAAGATCAGTCCTATGTTGGCAATGACCAGAGTAGTTACTGTCAGTGTCCTGGCGTACTGTTCGCCCTGACCACGTTTCATGGCGACCGCAAACACGGCAAGCACGCTCGCAAGCACGATAATTCCCTGAAGAAGGCTCAGGCCTATGGTCTTCAAACTAAAGAGGGGGTCTTTCGGATCTCTGGGCCTGCGCCGCATAATGCCCTCTTCCTCACACTCTGCCTCAAAAACGATTGAGCAGGCAGGGTCAATAATCAATTCGAGAAAGACAATATGCACAGGCAATAGAATAAGCGGCCATCCCAGAAGCACAGGGAACAGGGAAAGACCTATAATCGGCACATGCACGGCAAATATATATGCCATGGCCTTCCGGATGTTGTCGAATATCCTCCGCCCCATCCTCACTGCGTGAACAATTGCCGAAAAGTCATCATCAAGAAGCACCAGTGATGAGGCCTCGCGGGCAACGTCCGAGCCCCTGCCTCCCATAGCAATGCCGATATGGGCAGCTTTCAGCGCTGGAGCGTCATTTACGCCGTCACCTGTCATGGCAACAACCTCACCCTTTTCCTTCAGCGCATTCACTATGCGGAGCTTCTGCTCAGGCACAACCCGTGCGAAGATATTCACTTCGCTTATACGGTCCTTTAATGCTGCGTCATCCATTGCATCGAGTTCATGACCGGTTATCACCGCATCGCAGGAGAAAAGGCCTATCTGCCGCCCTATGTTCTGAGCAGTTGCAGGATAGTCTCCGGTTATCATGATCACACGCATGCCTGCGGAATAACATTCAGCAATGGCATTACGGACATTCGGCCTTACTGGGTCGGCAAGACCGATAAGGCCGAGGAACGTAAAGGCAAAATCATGCTGCTCCCCCGGCAGTGCCGAAGGGAAAAACTCTGCCTTTGCCACTGCTATAACACGAAGCCCATCCCCTGCAAGACTGTCTATCCGGTCTGCAAGCTCATAGTTCTGCTGCTCATCGAAATGGCATAGGTCCGCAAGCGCCTCGGGTGCACCCTTGCAGGCGATCACAAAATTCATGCCGTCCGGAGATTTCCAGACATGCGATAGAGCCGGCAGTTTTCGAGAGAGCGGATATTCATGGACGAGCGTCCAGTCATCATGCAGGTGCTCAGTGTTCAACAGTGTCTGTATGCCTGACTGTCTCAGGGCCTTTTCCATAGGATCAAAGGGGTCTTTCTTGCTTGCGAGGATGCCGAACTCTATGAGTTCATGAAATTCCTCCGGAAATGTCCTGCCCGCATGAACCCCTTCGATATCATAGAAGCTCCTGCCTGCGAAGATCTTCCTCACAGACATGGAGTTAAAGGTAAGTGTCCCTGTTTTGTCCGCGCAGAGCACAGTGCATGCGCCGAGTGTCTCTATAGCGGGAACGCGCCGGGTCAGCACCTGCTTTTTCGATATCCTCCATGCTCCTAATGCAAGGAATATGGTGAGCACAACAGGGAACTCTTCCGGCAGGATTGCCATCGCAAGAGTTATGCCTGCGAGAAACCCGTTCAGCCAGTCACCCCTGATAATGCCGAAGATAATAACAATGAGGAGGCATATGGCAAGACCAACAATCGCGAGGCGCTGCACCAGCCTTGCTGTCTCCTCCTGCAGAGGTGTCTTTTCCTGCTCCAGGGACCGGAGGGACTTGCCGATCCTGCCGATTTCAGTATCCTGGCCAATTGCCCGGACCAGCGCAACTCCCTGGCCGTGCGCAACAAGAGTGCCTGAATAGACAAAAGGCGTAGCGCTGCCGCCAGGACGCTGCATAACCGGCTCGCCGCTGCATTCCGTCTTATTCGCAGGCGTGGATTCGCCGGTCAGAATGGATTCATCAACAGAGAGGTTCAGGCAGGAGATAAGCGAAGAGTCAGCAGGAACACGATCACCTTCAGCAAGAACAAGGATGTCACCGCGCACAACATCCCGGCCCGCTATCCTGCGCTGCCGGCCTTCCCTGATCACAAGGGCCCTGGGACTTGAAATGTCGCGAAGCGCCTCAAGCGCGCGCTCTGATCGCTGTTCCTGATAGAAGGTTATTATCATGACCACGATTACAAAACCGAGCAGCATGACAGCTTCTCTGATATCTCCAAGAACAAGATAGATCAGCCCGCATGCGACAAGCAGCAGGAACATGGGTTCGCGGACTATCTCAAAGGCCATGAAAAAAATAGATTGCCTGCGGCCCGAGGGAATTTCATTATGGCCTTCCCTCAGCAGTCGCGCAGCCGCTTCAGCCTCAGTCAGACCGGAAATGGCGGACATATCAGTCATTTATTGCAGCAGGGCCGCAGGTCAGCCGATCGCCCTGAGTATGCCGTTAAGCAGTGCAGAGGGCGCTGGAGGGCAGCCCGGTATCAAGGCGTCTACAGGGATGACCTTGTCTATGCCGCCAAGCGAAGCGTAACTTTCTCCGAATATGCCGCCGTTACAGCCGCAGTCGCCAACAGCTACCACGATCTTCGGCGAGGGCGTCGCGTTATAAGTCCTCCGGAGAGCTATCTCCATATTCCGCGTTACAGGGCCGGTGACAAGCAGCAGGTCAGCGAATCTGGGAGACGCGGTGAAGTGCATTCCGAACCGCTCGCAGTTATAAACAGGGTTATTCATGGCATGGATCTCCAATTCGCAGCCGTTACAGGAGCCTGCATCCACCTGTCTTATTAGAAGACTCCTCCTGAACCTCTTCCTGATCGCCTCCTCCAGCCTTACCCCGACATCCCTGATATCAGTCTCAATATCAGGAGGAAGCGGCTCAGTCACAATACCTGTTCTGAATATCTGTCGAAGTATGCGTATCATTTATAACTCCTTGTCATGAAAACTCAAAACAACTGATTCTTCATCTTCTGCTGCGTCAGCTTTGAAAGTTCCATAATATCTTTTATTGTTGCTCCCTTATCCCGCAAGCTGTAAAAGGTTGTTTCACCTAAAAGCACATAACTCCATTCAGAACCCATTTTGTCATCAGAATTCAATTCATTGATTTTTCTCAGCCAGTCGAGAGCCGCAAGTTCTTTTTGCCTTACATTGGGATCGTCAATGTCTTTTGTGGCCTTTGTTTCAATAAGATAGATCGATGAGCCAACCTTTACAATAAAGTCGGGATAATAAGCCGATAACATTCCGTCAGTGCGGATATAGTTTAAATGAACAAAATAGTGATAATTTTCGTTGATCTTCAGCAGACTCTCCACCTGTGCGTCGCTATCACAAAAGAGCATGAAATTCTTCTCCAATTCTCCCTTGTTTGAAGGATAGGGAAGCCTTTCGTATATTGTCTTGGTTATATCCAGTGAATAGTTTTCACGCATTTTAAGCTCTGGAACTTCTGAAAAGTATTTTCTTATGACCACAGCTTCATTGACGATAATATTATTCTGCATTTCATAGATAACTCGACTGAGTTCCTTGACCAGGTGCTGCGTTATGCCTGTCTGTGAAAGCAGCAATACTCGCCAGTTGTTATCTTCAAAGGGATCAAAGGAAGCCTTGAACAGGCCGTTGCGAATGAAGTCGTCAACAACCCCGATCAATGAGGCGTTGTTGATCTGCATTATAGGGTAGTCTTTAGTAGTACGCTGGCTGACTTTCACAAAGGTGCTGGTTATCGTCTTAACCAACTTGGCAAGAAACTCGTTATAACTCTTGGCGGTAAGCAGGTCGCCGGTAACTTTATAGTCTCCGAACCGGGTTTTGACGGTTATCTCTTCCGAGACAAAAACCTCTTCTTTCGGGACCATATCTTTTAGTTTGTCCAATGAATACCATTCAAAACCGGAAAAATAATTGGCTGAAGGCTCCATGATTTGCAGAATCTCTTCTTTGTCCTGCACAACTATCGGCCAATAAAGATCATAATTCCTGTAGTCGGTCTTTAAACCGACCCTGATTATGTCGCCCAGCACACCTTCACGGCTTCCGGGCAGGTCGTGCGCCTCGCCAATAGCGCCTTCCTTGACCAGTTCGTCGTAAAACTGAATAAACGCGGGGTGCTCCACAATGCTCAGGATATCGAGATAGTTCGACGGGTCCTGTTTCTTCTGCAATAGCCTGACCCTGTTCTCAGTTTTTATTTCCAGGTAGTCAGGTTCCCGCCACATAAGGCGAAGGCCGCGACCGATGATCTGCTCAAGCAGGATTGGGGCCTGTGATGTGCGGAGAGGGACAATGACACAAATATTGCTCACATCAAAGCCCTCCCTGAGCATTAATACGGAAACAATGATCTTCGGGCTCTCATGCTTATCAATATTGAAAAGCCGCTGTTTGACCTGCCCCCACTCTTTTACCGGAATCGAGCCTTTTCTATCTGAGTCAATTTGAATAACATCTTGTTCCGGAAGCCCCTCACTTTTAATGAGAAATCGGCATACCTCCGGCGAGACCTTTGTATCCTCGCATATCACGAGCATTTTCGGATGCTTGTCCGAAAGGCCCTCTTTGTCTTTTGTCAGCGCCACAAACTGTTCTTCCAATATTTTCAGTTTCTGCAACCCGGCCCGGAGCATGAGCTTCTGCCCGCCCGAAAGACCGATGACAGTATTGCCTTCGCGGACAGCCCTGTAATCAAGTTCCGTAGTTGCAATCTCTTTGCGCTTATCAAGGGCAATGGTCTTCACAAGTCCCTGATGAATAGCGGTCTTGAGGTCAAAATCGACAACGATATGCGGGAAGTAATGCTTTGTCCGTTTTTGCCCGCTCCCAGTGACATCGTAAGGCGTTGCGGAAAAATCTATCTGGACAAAGCGCCTACCCTTGCCCTCGGCGATCGTGTTCAGAGACTTCTGCCACTCCACTTCCGAGACAATGCCTGCCTTCTTTGTCTCATGGGTATGATGCGCCTCGTCGTTAAAGACCACCATATTTTCAAGCCCTGCCAGATACTCAATCTCTCCACCGCTTAAATACTGGCTGTCGAGCGTTTCAAGGGAATGTCCTGCGGATATGCCGGGTGTAATGGGCAACAAGTCCTTGACCGCTTTTGAAGGGTCTTCGAGGGGCAACACATCAGAATAGTCTTCCTCTTCAACCCCGGCCAGAAGATGCCAGTTGGTAAGGGCTATCATTCCCTCACCGGTTATTTTCTTGCCGATCTCTTCCTTTTTCACCACATTGGACTGGATGAAGCCGAGCAGAGCCTCTTTGTATGCCGGAGGGATAAACAGCTCCTCATATTTTTTGAAGTCCGAGGTGGCAAAACTCCTTGTGCCGTCCTGTTCTTCCTTGCCCAGATAAGCGTCCAGAAGGCGTTCATAGACGATCAGTCCCGGCGCAACAAGCAAAAAACGCTTGGAATAGAGACCGCTTGGCGATTCTTCAAACTTTGCATTGAGGTATTGCCATATCAACAGGGCATTGAGCACCCATGTCTTGCCGGTGCCTGTGGCCATCTTGATACAGTATTTCGGGTGGCTGAATTTGTCCTTATTGAGATACGACAGGTCCATTTCAGAGGTTATTTCGCTACTGACAGATGTGTACATGTCAAACACGGATTCTGTTTTTAACACCTCATGGACATATATTGTGTTTAAAATCGCCTGCCGTTGCCCCTGATGGAAATTGACCGAACGCGCATCGCTGAAAGGGTCGGAAAACCAGAACCTGAGTAAGTCCTGTGTTATGGGCGAGACTTTATTGATAAAGCTTCCGCTCGCCCACTCGTTGTTTACAATAGCAGAAAGTTCTCCAGCAAACTTTAAGGGGATGTCACGGGTGCCTGTATTAAGAAGAGTGGTCACTATGAAATCTCAAAGAACCTGTCAAACCCTTTTTCCCTCAGCCCCTCCTTGAGGCGTTTGTCGCCTGTCCATAAGACAGCACCCAATTCAAGAGTAAGGGCCACAAAAGGGGCGTCTTTTACATCTATGCCGCTACATAGCTCAAAGGCATTTTGCCTGTTTTCCTTAGACAGCAGCGTTTCGTTAGTAAAACTGATCTGCTGGAGCAGGGAGTACAAATGCTCAAGGATTTCGTTTTCTTCCATGCCGCAAGACTTTACAATTTTATTTTTGTGCTTGAATATTTCGAGAAACAGAAAATTGCAGGAATATACATGAATAGATTCTGAATAGATTCTGTCCCTGAAATGTTTTCCATTTTTAAAAAGGCAGGACATAATGATATTCGTATCTACAACAACTTTCATTTTATGTCTTCTAAAAATTTGTCTTTATTCTTTTCCCACCAGCTCTCTTTTATCTCTTCTGAAATTTCCCATGCCAGCTCTTCGGTCATCCGGCTTTTACTGATAACTTCTTCTAAGCGTAATCTTCTAAGGAAGTGTTCCAGTTCATCATTGGAAAGCAACTCTTTGGGAAACCTGACTACTATCTCATCGTTCACCCGTTTAACATCTATCATGTCTCTTTCCTCCTTTGCCTATACTTATACTTATTATAAAATTATAACACTCATTATGTTAAACCTCCTCCACGACCACGCTCTCAAAACCAAACACATCAACAGCCTTAACGCAGATTTTGCGTTTGCCGTTTACCGCGGGCACAAAGAAGGTCGCCGTCTTTACCACCCTGAAAGGATCTGCATCACTTTCGACATTGCCCCGGTAGTCCTGCCATTTGCTGCGGAAGGTTTCGCCGTCAAAGTCAGGGTCAATGCTCCAGTATTCGATCAGGGCCAGAGGGTCTTTGGCGATGATGTCCTGAAGTTTATCTTTATTGGCGTCATCAAGAGGCAGGGCCTCAGGCGAAAGGAGGATGTAGTTATCCAGTTCTACCATTAGCTCGTCAACGTCGGATGAATAGCTTTTCACTGTAGACTTCTTGATGGAGAGATACTGGAGCGAGGAGAAGCGAATTTTGCCGCTCTTCAAAAGGCTTTCATAGCTCGATTTTGACTTGAGCTTATCCAGCAGGTCAGGCGGAATGACCAGCACTTCAAGCTTGTCGTCGTTCAGATTTCTGATGATGGTTGCGATGTCAAAGACAAAGTTCCAGCCGAGGACGACCACCTTGTTCCAGCCGCCGAGAAAAGACTCACGCAGTTCCTGAGCTTTTTTCAGGGTGGCATAGCCGGTGAGTTTTGAGGGTGAATCAACCATGACCAGAGTGCCGCCACAGCCCCCCTCTCCCCTTCCCTCTCCCTCCAGGGGCGAGGGTGAAAAATACCCCTCCCCAGCCCTCCCCGTCAACGGGGCGGGAGCAACCTTCTGCCCCTTGTTGAGTGGGCCTCCCTCTTTGTTCCCCTCCCTTGAGGGGAGGGGATTAAGGGGAGGGTGAGATAAACGATTCCGTCTTATATAACCTAAATTGCGGTTCGGGTTCTGCTCTTCAGGGAAAGGTAATGCGCCATAAAGATTCAAAACAACTTGTGCCAAATCACCCACGCGCCTGAACATGCGGCTTGAGGCAAAGGCCTCTTTCTGGTAATCGCCGATGGACTGATAAAGGAACGGGTTTGCTTCCTGGTCAATCAGCCGCTTGCGTGTAATCATAATGGCAGGCTTGCCGATGTCCGACATTATCCAGCGACGGTTAAGCCGCTCGGCTACGGCTCCAGTAGTACCGGAACCGGAACAGAAATCTGCAACGATTGAGTTTTCGTTAGAGGAAGCTTGTATTATGCGTTCGAGAAGTGCTTCCGGTTTCTGCGTGTCATAAAAAATACTTTCAATGCTGACTCCATAGCCCCTAATTTGTGAAATATCCACCCACAAGTCAGAAACAAGCACTCCTTTGCTCTCATCTAAATAACGTTTATACTTTATATTCTTTTCAGTAAAATAGAGCCTACCTGCTTCGTCAAGTTCTTTCATTTTTTCTAAAGAATATCGCCACCCGTTAGGTGGATGTTTAATCCCTTTATATTCATACATCATATTAGGGCGAGGATTTGGACTAGAACAGTCAGCTAAATTATATCGACGCCCAGTATCAGCATCAACATGCTTATACCAATTGTCAGCAGTCTTTTGTGGTAACGGCGTATATTGTGGATTCCAAATATTACTTATGCCTTTTGTATAGAAAAAAATAGTATCTTTTACAAATGCATACTTATCTTTTGTATCAGAATGCGAATCAGATCTTTTCCACACAATCTCATTAACAAAATTCTCTTTCCCAAAAATCTCATCCATCAACACCTTCACGTAATGTCCCACATGCCAGTCGAGATGTACATAAATCGAGCCCTGTTCGCTCAGGAGTTCGCGCATCAGCACGAGGCGCGGATAGATCATCTGGAGATAACTTACAGTGCCATCCTTCCATGTGTCGGAATAGGCGAACTGTTCAAGCACCGTGGGCTTTTGTTCGATGGTGGTTCCGGGCAGCGTGATCTTCGTGCGGTAATCCGCTTTGCTATCAAAAGGCGGGTCTATGTAAATCAGGTCAATCTTGCCGCGCATGGAGGGCAGGCCGGTTTCAGGGTCGCCTGCAAGCAGCGCCTGCATCACCAGCAGGTTATCACCGTAGATGAGCCTGTTATGCCACTCCTGATCTGTGATCTGCTTTAGCTGTCCCCGAAAAAGCCCGGACTTGTCCTTTGAAGGGAGCACATACTCGTTTGTCTGGAGCGTCAGCCTGTTCGACCCCGACAGACGTTCGAGAATCTTCTCGACTTCCTTTTTCCCCTCAGCAACGATCTTGGGCAGTTGTTCGATCAATGATTCAGGCATATCATCTCCGGCTAATCGATATCCAACGCAAATTTCAAAGCATTCTTTATCAGACCTATCTTTTCACTTTTAAGCAACGCTATTCTTTCGATCAACAGTTCTTTGCGGATAGTCATAATAGTGTCCAGATTAACCACGCATTTCCTGGGAAGGCCGTCTTCGCTCCCCAGAGGCACTTCAACCGGGATTTTTCGGATAGTTCTCGTAACTTCGGCTACCGTCACGGCATTTCTGACAGCATAAGCCTCATCTCTTGAAAGTAATACTACAGGACGTTTGCCTATAGGGGCGGGAAGCTCAGCCCACCAAACTTCTCCCCTTTTCACTCCCAATCCTCCGGGGATAATACATCAAGGGCAGCCTTTTCATTGGCTTTGATTTCAGGCAGTGTTTCAGGATGACTCCTGTAGCCTTCTTCGTACAGACGGATAAGACGCGCTTTATCTTCCTTGTCCCTCAAAAGACGAATAGCCTCGGTTATGACGCTGCTTCGGGTAAGTCCCTGCTTTTTCCTAATAACTTCGATTGCTGAAAAGTCTTCATCGCTTATGCTGATGGCAAGCTTGACCGCATGAGCCATAACAAACCTCCGGTATGACAAATTTCATACTAAAGTATGACTAACATTAAGAATAAAATCAAACTGTTAACCGAAGACCCCACCCCAATGCCATATAGCAAGCATTTATCAAACCCCTATAGCGCAACTTCAAGAAATTTCCTCAAAGATCATGCCCCGAATATGACTGGTTGAAGCTCTTGTTACATAGCGGAAAATCAGGCACGATATTGCCCAATACAGCAAGTTCAAGCCCGATCCAGTTAACACTGGACGGGTCCCTGACCATGCAACGGTTTATCTCGCCTGCAGGACCTGACTGAAGCCAGTATATGATCTCTCCCCTCCATCCCTCAACAGCGGCAAAACCCGAGGTATCAGGAACAGGCTGCCCGACAGAAGCAGCAATCTGCCCGTCAGGCATATCTTCAAGGATCTTTCCGATTATCCTGATCGACTCCCTCACTTCCTGTACCCTCACCCATACGCGCGCGTGCACATCACCTGAAATGAGGACCGGAACATCAAGTTCCATCCAGTCATGCCGGTCATAAGGAGGAAAGGGATTGAATATCCGGCAGTCCAGATTCAGGCCGCTTGCCCTTGCAACCAGGCCCACTGTGCAGAGTTCACGCGCCTTCTCCGGTGAGAGAATACCGGTGTCCCTCACCCTGTCTTCAAGAGACGGGTTCTCGTCGTAGATCGTGACAAGCCTCTCAAAGTCCTTTGACAGAAGCGCCATTTCAGCAAGTATTTCCTGCGTACCGGCAGAATCAATATTTACAGATACACCGCCGGGGACCACCCTGTCCATAATAAAACGGTGCCCAAAGAGCCTGAGATTCGTCCGGAGGACTATTTCTTTCAGACGGCCAAGCTGGTAAAGCATAAAGGCAAAGGCAGCGTCATTGCAGATGGCGCCGATATCGCCGAGGTGGTTGGCAATCCTCTCCCGCTCAAGGAATAGGGCCCTGAGCCAATGGGCGCGCTCAGGCACTGCGCAGCCGGTCATGGATTCAAGGGCCATGCAATATGTAAGGCTGTGGGCCACTGTGGTGTCGCCCGAGCATCTCCCGGCAAGAAGATAGCCTTCTTTCCAGGAACCGGATTCGAACTTCTTCTCTATGCCCTTATGTACATAACCAAGACGCTCTTCAAGATTGATAACATCCTCTCCAAGGGCCTGAAACCTGAAATGTCCCGGCTCTATGATCCCCGCATGCACAGGCCCGACCGGTATCTCATAAACGCCTTCACCCTCGGCCCGGATCCATGTATATTCGCCCTGCACCCTCGGCATGGATTTCGACGCATCAAAGGTTTTCCTGAGCGGCCAGGCGTCCGCAGGCCAGTCCTCAAATTTTATCCAGGGCCTCGAATCAGGATTGCCGGCTGGTGTTAACCCCATGAGGCTCTGAATCTGGCGCTCAAAACGGTATGCAGGCACAAAGCTTTTAGCAAGACTGGGGAACCAGGGATCTTCCAACGGAACTTCAGCCCTGACGATCAGGTATTCACCACCCCACCGGTAACAGGCAAAGACGCCGTAGCCCCTGCCGAAGGCTGTTTCATCAGTCGCCCACTCAGCAGCAAGGAGCGCATAAGCGGTCTTCATTACCCTGGCAGCCTCATCAAACCTGTCCCTCGGCACTACGAACAACGCAACCGTGGAAGGACACTGGTTGCTCTCAAACCGTCCCTGTTCTTTAAATACGGAAACCATCGCGTCCCTTAACATGCTCATTTCAGCAACTCCACAGCAGTATGAAACCAGGTATTGAGAAAATCAGGCATGTAAAAACCGAGCGCCAGCACCAGCGTTAGATGCAGGACGACCGGAAGATGGGCCACTTTCAAAGGTTTCTGGTATGGAGGGACCTCGCCGGCAGTCATGGACTGAACCCTTCTTATCAGCGCTGCAAAGGCAACACCGAGTCCGAGAAGCAGAAACGGGGTAAGATACGGCGCGTCCTTCATGGTTGCGGTCAATATCAGAAATTCACTCGTGAATATTCCAAACGGAGGCATCCCGACTATCGCCATAACGCCGAGCATCAGGCCCCATCCTACAAGAGGACTGCCCCTGAACAGACCCTTGATTCTGTCCATGTCCTGTGTCCGGTGCATCTGCGATGCATGCCCCACAGTAAAGAAGATGGCTGATTTGGCAAGACTATGCACAAGCATATGCAGGAGTGCGCCAAAAGTGGCTATCGGCCCTCCAAGGCCAAAGGCAAAGGTGGCTATTCCCATGTGCTCTATGGAGGAATAGGAAAACATGCGTTTGATGTCTTTCTGCCTCAGAAGTGAAAAGGCAGCCACGATGATCGACAGAAGGCCAAAGCCCATCATGATATTCCCTGCATGGTGGGTCTGTGTTGCGCCATCAACAAGCACCTTGCAGCGCACAAGCGCGTAGAGGGCGATATTAAGGAGAAGACCTGAAAGCACTGCGGAGATCGGCGTAGGACCCTCGCTATGAGCGTCAGGCAGCCAGTTGTGAAGAGGCACAAGGCCGACCTTTGTACCGTATCCCACCATGAGAAAGACAAAGGCAAGGGAAAGGACAGTAGGCTCAAGGCTTCCGCTCACTCTGCTGAGGTTTGTCCAGAGCAGGGCATCACCACCCTCACCCAGCACCTTTTCAGCCGCAAAGTAGAGCAGCACTGTTCCAAACAGGGCCTGCGCTATTCCTACACCGCAGAGGATGAAATATTTCCATGCCGCCTCTATCGCCGTAGGCGTACGATAGAGCGACACCAGCAGGACTGTCGAGAGCGTTGCAAGTTCCATAGAGATCCAGAGAATGCCCACATTGTTCGTCAGGAGGCACAGGAGCATGGCAAAGATAAAAAGCTGGAACATGGCATGATAAAACCTCATACCCACATGGCCGACCCTGCCATGCTCCCGCTCCCTGCGCATGTACCTCCTGCTGAATATCGCAGTGGTCATGGATACAAAAGCGGTCAGCACAGACAGATACACATTAAAAGCATCGACAAAAAAGAATTTACCGCCTGCGAGCATGGGTCCCTGCATATATACTTCAACGGCAAGACCGATGCCGGCCATAAAGGTCGCGGCAGAGCCAAGGATATTTATCTCGGGAGCGAATTTCCTGTCCCCCACAAAGGCCAGAGTAGCAGCAGCGCCAAGCGGGACTCCAAGGAGGATAAGAAGCATCATGCTGCTGGTCACAGGTCAGTCCCCTTCCTTCAGCCGCGCCATCTGGTCTACATCCAGAGTGTCAAAGGTCGTATGGATATGAAAGAAGAATATGCCGAATATGAAGGCGGCGATCAGCACATCAAGGGCAACTCCGAGTTCCACGACAAGGGGCATGCCATACGTCGCACTCGTTGCGGCAAAGAAGAGGCCGTTTTCCAATGCAAGAAACCCGATAATCTGGGTCACCGCATGCTTTCTTGTGATCATCATGAGAAGTCCGATCATGACCACAGCGAGCGCGACTGCAAGAGTCGAACGTGTTACAAGGTTGGATAGTTCCCTGACCGGGGCTGTCAGATGATAGGAAAAAATGACAAGGGCTATGCCGATCATCATGGTCATGGGGATATTTACAATCGTCTCCACCTCCTTGCGGATCCTGAGACGATTTATAAGCACGTGGAGTATATAGGGAAGCAGGACCACCTTCAGCGAGAGCGTAAGCACAGAGGATATGTAAAGGTGATGTTTGCCGGCAACAAAGCCGACGATGGCAGTGTTCAGCGAGAGGAATACCCCCTGCCAGGCAAACAGGTGTATGAGCCCGTACACCCTCTTCTGCACCAGCATGCCGAAAGCGGTAAGCAGTACCAGGGCTGCCAAAAAACTGTTTATCTGTGCCGCAATGTGTAAGTTCATATCACTGTATTGAAAATACCCCTCACCCAACCCTCTCCCCCAAGGGGCGAGGGACCAAAAGTTTCCCTCCATCGAGGGGAGGGAGTAAGGGAGGGTGATTTTTTCATGTGCCTCTGTGCGCCATGGTTCATATCACTCCAGTATAAAAAAAGACAGCATGCCAAGGGTTGCCATCAGAAATGCTGATCCCAGAAATTCAGTCAAACGGAAAAGCCGCATCTTTGCCAGACCGGTCTCTATAAGCACAAGGACCACTCCTCCTGCCGCCAGTTTGAGCAGTAGAAATACAAGAGATAGAAAAGCGCCGGCAGCGCTGCCTGAGTTATCGATTCCCCAGGGGAAAAACAGCGCTGCTCCCAGCGCCATGAAAAGAGTGAGTTTCATCATGCCGGCCCATTCGATAAGCGCAAGATGCCTCCCTGAATATTCAAGTATCATGGCCTCGTGTATCATGGTCAGTTCAAGGTGTGTTGCAGGATTGTCAACAGGGATCCTGCCGGTCTCTGCAAGACTGATCAGCACAAAGGCCAGGAACGCAAAGGCCATGGACGGCCTGAGCACTGACTGGCCGCTGTAGATCACCTGGACTATCTGCGAAAGAGATGTTGACCTTGCGGCAAGAGATATAGTGAATATGGCCATAAGCATCGCAGGCTCCGACAGAGAGGCTATTGTCATTTCCCTGCTCGACCCCATGCCGCCGAACGCCGTGCCGATATCCATTCCGGCAAGGGTGGTGAAAAATCGCGCTATTGCAAACAGAGCAACAAGCACGATGACATCAGCAGTGGCAGACAGGGGAAGATCAACAGAAAGCATCGGGATTATCCCGCCGGCAAGCACAGCCGTGCCGAAAACCAGATACGGTGTGAACCTGAATATCCACGAAGCATTCTCAGCGAGAAATACATCCTTTGCAAAGAGTTTCATGATATCACGATAGGGCTGAAGCATACCGGCTGTTGTTCTGCCTTGCGACCAGCATTTCAGCGCCCTTACCCATCCTACGAAGGCAGGTGAGATCGCCAGAACGAGCAGTATCTGAAGAATTTCTGTTATGAAAGGATATACGTTCATCGCATAAACATCAGCAGTATGATTATGGTAACAAAAGAATAGATCAGATATGCCTGAATGCGGCCCTGCTGAAGTCTGCCGACCAAGCGTGATATCCTAAAACTCGCAGTAATGAGCGGCCTGTACAACCATACCTGAAAACGGTCCCTGACCCTGAGATAGTAGTGTATAGTGCCGGGGAAAAGCCTGTGGGCCGCCCTGGGATCCAGCCTCACCTGTTCTCTGATAGTAAACATAAACCCGAATATCCTCCGGATTGGCATGGCAAAAGAGGTGGAGGTATACTGCATCCGCACTGTTACCTTCTCAAAACCACAGTCCCAGAGAGGCACTCTCCTGATGGACCCCTTTCTCACATGAAGCAGCAGCCAGGCAACCACGATAACAGATAGTATGACCAGAAAAACGATCGGACCGGAATATGATGCATGCTCGCGCGCAACGGGTGTCAGCCACATCCAGCCAAAGGCCCCTGCTGTTTGGCCGATACTCGTTCCCACAAGCTGCTCCGGCACCTTGTCCATCCAGTCGATCATAATGGTCGGCAGTATGCCAAGTACAAGGCAAAGGATTGCAGCCATAATCATGCCGAGTCTCATCGGCAGGTTTACCTCATGGATATGAGGATTATGCGGACCCCGCCAGTGGCCCAGAAAGGTGATGCCAAAGGCCTTCACAAAGCAGGCCGCAGAAAGCGCTGCAGTCAGCGCCAGAAGCGCAGCTCCCATCGGAATGAGCAGTTTCATCAGAGGACTCGGCAAGGAGGGAGAAAGCAGAAATGCCTGGAAGGTAAGCCATTCCGACGCAAACCCGTTAAAAGGAGGGAGCCCGGATATGGAAACGCAGCCTACAAGGAAAAGCGCAGATGTCCAGGGAAGCACATGAATGAGTCCCCCCATCCTCTCCATGTTCCTTTCGTGCGTTGCGTGTATCACCGCGCCTGCGCCCATAAAAAGCAGCCCCTTGAACATGGCATGATTCAGAACATGATAGAGCCCTGCGATTAGCGCAAGTCCTGCCAGAAGAGGCATCTGAAACGACGTAAATATCATGGCAAGGCCAATGCCTATGAGTATGATGCCGATATTTTCAACAGACGAATACGCCAGCAGTCTCTTTAGATCATTCTGCATAAGGGCAAAGAGTACTCCCATGACCGCCGACAGCAGTCCGACTATCAAAACCAGGGCTCCCCACCACCAGGGAAAGGTCCTTATCAGGTCAAAGGCCACGCGCACCATGCCGTAGATGGCCGTCTTGAGCATCACGCCGCTCATCAGCGCAGAGATGTTTGACGGCGCAACCGGATGGGCCTCAGGCAGCCATACATGCAGTGGTATTATGCCTGCCTTGGCTCCGAATCCGAAAAAGGCCAGCAGGAACGCAGCCGTGGCCCATTGAGGAGGGAACTGCGCCTGCCGCATCGCGTCAAAAGTATATCCATGGAACCCTTCGAAGCCCGTGGCCAGGCCGGACATAATCCCAAAGGAAAGCAGTATTGCTATGGCTCCGACATGGGCCACGACCATATATAGTAACGCGGCCCTTCTGTTTTCCACACGCTCATCCTCGAACATGACAAGAAAGTACGAGGCTGCTGCCATCACTTCCCACGATATGAGAAAAAAAAGCGCGTCATCAGCGAGCACTACCATGAGCATGCCCGCAAGGAACAGCGCATAGAAAATGACAAGGCGCGTTACCGGCCTTTTAGCGGAAATATGCCTGACATACCCAAAAGAATAAACCGACACAATAAGAGAAAGCAGGCCCACTACGGTCATAAAGAAACCTGCAAGCGGGTCGAGCCTCAGGTGAAAAGGCAGGTCAGGCAGGCCGACCGCAATTATCACCTGAGATGTGCTGCCGCTGCTGACAGAATAGAAGCCTGCGAATATTGCAAGCGCAGAAGCCACACAGGCAATGGAAAAACAGACAGTGATCATCAGCCCCTGTCTCCTGTGCAGGAGCAGGGACACAAACCCTGTGAAAAGGAGCAGGAGCACGGCCCAGGACGCGACAGTAAGAAGGGATGCAGTCACGCTCTTTTACCCCCAAAGATGGCGGTCTCTCTAACAGAAATAAATGAGCACAGCTCATTCATGGTCAGTTCGCCCTTTACAGCAGCGAGGCATGGCTCATCCTTAAGCAGGCGGGACAACTTTGACTGTATCCTCAAAAAACGGCGTTCGCTCTTCGGGAATATAACGAAAAGGGTGTCAATGTCCTCATTGTCCAATGCGCCGAAAGGGACTGGTTTCTCAAGATGACAAAGGGCTATGGAAGAAAGCGCTGCAGTGAATTCCCTGAAGGGTCTTGGATGAGGAAAAGCAAAACCATTGCCGATCGCAGTGGAACAGAGGTTTTCCCTTTCCATGATCGCATCAAAAAGTCTCGGTATCTCAATCCGGGGAATAGAATTCTTTATGCGATTCAGACAGGCAATGACAACCTCCTCCCGGGTATCTCCCGGAACATGGTGGTATACGCCGCCTCTACGCAGCAGTTCAGTTACGGATATGGATTCGTCGTCCCCTGGGATGCTTCTTTCTGAAGCATCATGGAAGAACTCCCTGGTATCTTCAACCCAGGATGTGATCTCTCTCCTGTCAAACCTCCACTGACCGCCAACCCTGAAGCAAGGGATCGTCTCATCCCTGATCATGCGATAAATGGTCTTATCCGAAACCTTCAAAAGTCCGGCCACATCTTTAACGCTGAGGTTCATTTTGTCTCAATTTGTCCATTTTTGTACAAACATGTCTGTAATTATGCAGGTATGAGTTTTTTCTGTCAACGCGTGAAAAGAACACCTTTCACTGATGTGTATTGTGGAACTTTTTCAATCGTGCTGCAATACCTGCCGGATCAGGAAGGGCTGTAGAAATCCGTTGTTCCTGCCTGTTTCTGTTATAATGCCTCATGGTGTCACGGGTACATATTTTCGTTCAGGGGCGTGTACAGGGAGTATTTTACCGGTCATACGCCAGGAACCAGGCTGCCCGGCTCGGATTAAACGGGTGGGTGAAAAACCTTTCTGACAGCCGCGTTGAGGCTGTATTTGAAGGTCGGAGAGACCTTATTGAAGAAGCAATCCTCGCATGCAGAAAGGGACCGCCCGGCGCCAGGGTTACTGATATTGAGTTAGTCTGGGAGAATCCGGCAGATGAGCAGGGATTCGAGATACGGTATTGACCTCCATGAACACAGACATCCTGACCGGCCTCGAAAGAAACATTCTCAACGGCAGAATGATTTCAGCTGATGATGCTGAAGCGCTTGCGCGTCTTTCCGGCAATGCGGTTTATGATCTTTTCGCCGCCGCAAACAGGATACGGCACCACTATCAGGGCAACACAGTCGACCTCTGCGCTATCGTAAATGCAAAATCAGGGAAGTGCCCTGAAGACTGCTCATATTGTGCGCAGTCCTCAAAGAGTCTTGCAAAGATCACCTCCTACCCCCTTCTTGAAAAAGAAACAGTCATTGCAAAAGCAGGGGATGCAAAAAAGGGCGGGGCAAAAAGGTTCTGCATTGTCACAAGCGGCAGAACAGTTTCAGGCAGGGAACTGAACAGCATAGCAGACATGATCTCTGCGGTAAGGTCTATAGGCCTGCTGCCCTGCGCTACTCTGGGACTTCTCACCAGGGATGACCTCATCCTGCTGAAGAGCGCCGGCCTTGAACGGTTTCACAATAACCTTGAAACGTCCGAACGGTTTTTTCCAATGATATGTTCCACCCACACATATCAGGATAAGGTGCGGACTATCCGGAATGCACAGGACATTGGCCTTTCGGTCTGCTCCGGCGGCATCTTCGGGCTGGGTGAGTCATGGAAGGACAGGATAGACATGGCCCTGGCTCTCAGAGAACTTGGCCCTGATTCAGTGCCAATAAATTACCTGACGCAGCTGGATGGCATAAGACTCGGGTCACGGGAGCCTCTCGACCCCTTTGAAGCCCTGAAGATTATCAGCATCTACCGTTTTATTCTTCCTCAAAAGCATATTCGCATTTGCGGGGGCCGTCTTCAGACGCTCGGGCAATTGCATCCCCTGATTTTTCAGGCAGGTGCAAGCGGCCTGCTTATAGGCAACTACCTGACAACGCTGGGCCGGGGTTATGCGGAAGACCTGAAACTGATCAGGCAATTCGGTCTGGTCCCTGCCTGATACTGCAATATACCCATCCCCTGTTATTGTATAATCTCCTCTATGTGGAGCATCCGGATGAGAGCATCTTTGCAGCGGAAAACAGGCAGAGGTCAGTGCGCAGTAGCGCCAATTCCAGGCGCCCAATCTCCAACTCCACCTGTTCATATTTCCGGAGCCGAAGGCATCTATTCAAGGCACTATATAATGTCTGTTGTTCAGGAATATATCGATCGGGCAATATCACATCCCAGGGGTCGCGCAGACAGGATCACCATAACGATTGAAAAAATAAATCAGAAGCCCATTCTCATCAGCTCCTTACCACTCGTGACAGCAGAGTGCAGAGATATATCGCAGGCAGAGGACATAATACAACAGTTGCTGTCTTCAAACAGCATAGATGAAAAGGCGATAAACCGCGCACTCGGCATTGTTTACGGCAAAAACGCCATGCGGGGCGCCTCGCTGATGCTATCCGGCTCCGGCAAGCGGACAGAACCGGACAGACAGAGAGGAACCAGGGTTTCCCATATGGGAATCGGCAGTAATGCTCTGAGAGGCCTTTCGCTTGAACTCCAAAGGCACGGCATCAACATGCAGACAGTTCAGGAGGCGCTGGTCCTTGCGTCAAAGGTGTCCTCATGCGGCGATATTATTGCAGAGCTCTGCGTATCCGATGACCCGGACTACACAACAGGATATGTCGCGTCGCGTCACACCGGCTATGTGAGGATTCCTCATATCAAGAAAAAAGGCAGCAAGAGCGGTGGAAGGGTCCTTTTTATCAGGGAAGACGCAGACCCCGGGCCTGTCTTTGAATACCTTGAAAAAACACCTGTCATCATCAACAGAATATCTCCATGCAAAGGCGAAATGAACATTGATGAAATCCTTGATTGTAATTATCAGTAATCCTCTCGCACGCGGTTCATCTGTCAGAAAGATACTGCAGGCATCAGCCTATCTGCAGAAAAGAGGGTTTGCGACGGACGTCCTCTGCACTGAAAAAAAGGACCATGCAACTGACCTTGCCCGCAAGGCCGTAAAAAGCGCCCCATATTGTATCATTGCCGCAGGAGGCGACGGGACGATCAATGAAGTGCTCAACGGCATGATCAGATCTGAAACTCCTCTTGCCATCCTCCCCCTGGGAACCTCAAATGTACTCGCAAAAGAGCTTTCAATCCCTGAATCCGTTGATGGAGCCATGGAACGAATCGTCTCAGGCCGGCTTCGCACTGTGTCTCTCGGCAAAGTCAGAGCCTTGACCGGTACGGCCTCAATCAGCCGCTATTTTTCTCTCATGGCAGGCATAGGTTTTGATGCCATGGCCGTGCTTGGTGCCGACAGGAACATCAAGAAAATCTCCGGGGAAGGCGCATATATACTTAGCGGAATCTCCAACCTTATCCGTTACAGCCCTGATGAGCTTCATTTCACAATTGACAGCGCTGTGTATTCCGGCTATTCCGCTATCATAGGCAAGGCAGGCAGATACGGAGGTCATTTCAGGGTGACACCGGACGCTGATATCCATGACCCGTCTTTTTACCTCTGCATCTTTAAAGGCAGACGACGTATTGATCTACTGCGATATGCAGCGGGAGTAATACTGGGCTCGCACCTCAGACAAAGCGATATCATCTATCTGCAAGCCAGGGAAATAGGCGTTTCCGGACATGCCCATATACAGATAGACGGTGATTACCTGGGGACAACGCCCGCTGAAATCTCTATCGAAAAAGACGCATTGAACTTGGTATACTGACAGGACAGGAAAATGCTGATGAAACTCTTTAACTGGGCTTTTGATAAAGAAAAGGAACGCAAGCTCTCCGTCCTGAAGAAGGTCCGTCTTTTCAGCGGGCTCCAAAGAAAACTGCTCATGAAGCTCCTGGTCGATCTTGTGGAAAAGGAATATCAGCCGGGAGAACTTATTTTTTCCGAGGGCGATACCGGCAAGGCCCTCTACATTATTCTATGCGGTTCAGTAGCGATATCAAAAAACTGCAACGGAACAGGGGAAGTCCTTTCAGAGCTTTCATCAGGCTCGTATTTCGGGGAGCTTGCTCTTATCGATCAGTTGCCGAGATTTGCCTCCGCCTCAGCGCTCGAAAAAACCAATGTCCTCATAATGTACAAATCCTATTTTGATGACCTCATCAGGGTAAACACCGCTATCTCCTCAAGGGTATTGCTGAATCTTGTCGAGAGTCTTACTGCGTATGTAAGACAGAACCTGGACAATTCACCTGATGAATGAATTGGAGAAGGATCGCCTGAATGAGATGGAGAGGCTTCATCACCGGATGCCCAGGTGGGTCCCGGGCCTCCTTATTGCCGGCATATTCATCGTACTGGCATACTATACGGCAGGTCTGCTCATGCTGCTTCTTATATCCGGACTTATCGCCTACCTGCTCAGTTCGATCATCAGCAGGCTCGAGTATTACGGAATAAAGAGGAGCGTGGCGGTCGCTGCGGTTTATCTCGCGGCAGCCTTTTTCTTCATATGCGCTGACCTTCTGTTTGTGCCGTTTCTTCAGCAGGAAACAATTAACCTGACTGAAAAGCTGCCTGAAATTTCAAGACAGGCAGAAGATGCCTTCAGCCGTGTCAGAGGGTACCCCTTTGCTGAGGAACTGATCGAAAAACTCCTTTCGGCCATGGAAAGCCCTGCACAGGCCCTGAGCAAGTCATTGAACCTGGCGGAACTGTTCAGTCAGGCAGCGTCAGCTGCCTTTGCTTTGGTCCTGGTCCCGTTTTTTGTCTTCTTCATTCTGAAGGACTGGCCGGCCATATTGAAAACAGTCATAGGATGGGTCCCTGCCGCGTATGTTGAAACAACAGTAGCAGCCCTGTTCGAGATCAACATTCTGACAGGGAATTATCTGCGTGGACTCGCAATTGACTGTATTACAGTCGGCGGCATGGCTTCCCTGGGCCTCTGGTTGGTAGGGGTCAGCTATCCGGTGACTCTTGGCATTATCTCAGGAGCTGCAAACGTCATACCTTATATCGGCCCTGTTACGGCCTGTGTTATTTCATGCTTTATCGCCTTCATTCAGTTCAAGAGTCCTGGTGTGGTCCTCAATGTAGCCCTGCTGTATGTAATGATCAAGCTCCTTGATGACTTTATAGTTCAACCGCTTACCATAGGCAGGAGTGTCAGGCTGCACCCGATGCTTCTTGTCATCAGCATTATTGCCGGCCAGAAGCTCTTTGGAATCATGGGCATGGTACTGGCGGTCCCGGCAGTGACCATTCTTCAGAAGGTCTTCATGATATTTATGGAAGGCAGAAAATTTTCCGGCGTCCGTCCGGGAAATGTAAAACGTTCACAGAGGATAATAGTATAATTACATACCATGCCTGTCTTTAGGGAAATGCAGAGCAAATACCTGGAACTTCGAAAAAAGTTCCTGTTTGCGATCCTTCTTGTTGTTCTGGTGGCGTCCTTCGGCACAGCAGGATATATGACAATCGAAGGATGGAATATCAGCGATGCGCTTTATATGACTGTCATCACCCTTGCCAGTGTAGGGTTCAGGGAGGTGCATGATCTTTCGGCGATCGGCAGGATGTTCACGATCATACTTATTATCGGCGGTGTTGGGACAGTTGCCTATGCCCTGACCGCCGGGGCCAAAATAATACTTGAAGGCGAATTACAGGAAGTATACTGGAGGCGAAGATTGGGAAAGAAGATCAGCGAGCTGAAAGACCACTATATCATATGCGGATACGGCAGGATGGGCAGGATAATTTGCAGGGAGCTTCGGGAAAAAAATGTCAGGTTTGTTGTTGTTGAAAAGCAGCAGGACATACTCAACGAGACTGATGATCTGCTGATCTTTCACGGCGATGCTACAAAGGATGAGACCTTGAAGCAGCTCGGCATTGAAAAGGCCCAGGGGCTGGTCACGGTGCTTCCCACGGATGCAGAAAACCTGTTTGTTGTACTGAGCGCCAGGGGATTGAATACCAGCCTCTTCATTGTAGCCCGCGCAGGGGAAGAAGGCTCGGAGCAGAAGCTGCTCAGGGCAGGCGCAGACAAGGTCGTCTCCCCTTATCATATCGGAGGACTGAGAATAGCACACACTGTCTTAAAGCCGGCAGTAGTGGACTTCATCGAGTTTGCAACAAAAAGCGGTAATCTGGACCTGCAGATGGAAGAAGTACAGATAAAGGAATCTTCCGCACTCGTCGGAAAGTCACTTGACGAGTGCGGTATCGGAAGAGAACTCGGCATCATCATTGTTGCGATCAAGAAGCCAAACGGAGAGATGAGGTTTAACCCCACATTCCGCAGTTCGATCAAAGCAGGCGATACCCTCATAGCACTTGGCGAAATATCCAAATTAAAGGCCCTCGAAGAAATAGCCGCATAAACAATGCAATATTTAAGAGGCTCTTGCAAAAGTAAAAAAACACAGGGTTGTCATTTCGACCAAAGGGAGAAATCTTATATTTATCAACACGATGAAAGATTCCTCATTTCATTCGGAATGACAGAATTGGTACTTTTGCAAGAGGCTCTTAATCTAAAATCGGATTAGAATGAAATGGAGAAAACTATGAAAAAGGCAATACTATTGATTCTGCTTTCTGTAATCTTTTCAGGTTTGTCAGGGTGCGGATACAACACCATGCAGGCAAACGAGGAGGCTGTCAAGGCAGCCTGGGGAGATGTCGAGGCTTCCTACCAAAGGAGGAACGATCTGATTCCCAACCTTGTCGAAGTGGTAAAGGGATACGCAAAGCATGAGAAAGAAACGCTGCAGGCAGTGACTGAGGCAAGGGCAAAGGTCGGCAGTATCCAGATGTCAAAGGCCCTGCTCGATGACCCCGGGGCCTTTACCCGGTTTCAGGAGGCACAGGGAGCCATGTCCAGCGCGCTCTCCCGGCTCATGGTTGTGGTCGAAAAGTATCCTGATCTGAAGGCAAACCAAAACTTCATGGACCTTCAGCATCAATTGGAAGGGACGGAAAACAGGATTAATGTGGCACGCTCCCGCTATAATAAATCAGTAGAGACCTTTAATACATCTGTCAGGATATTCCCCAATAATCTGACCAACAACTTCCTTCTCCATCTGAAGATGAGAGAATCATTCAAGGCTGAGGCAGGCGCTGAGAAAGCGCCAAAGGTTGATTTCAATAAATAAACCAATTAATGAATAACGCAGAAGGCAGCAGATATACCGGAGTGGCGCTGATTATACTGGCGCTTGCTCTTTATTGGGCTGCCTGTGCCCATGCACTCGAAGTACCGGCGCTGCAGGGCTACGTTAACGACTATGCGGACATGATCTCTTCTTCGGCAAGAGGACAGCTTGAGCAGGAGCTCCGCGCCTTTGAGCAATCTGATTCCACACAGATCACCATTCTCACAGTGCCCTCACTTGCAGGTGAGGTGCCGGAAGAGTTCAGCCTCAAGGTTGCTGAGGCGTGGAAAATCGGCCTCAGGGAAAAAGACAATGGTATCATCGTTCTTGTTTCGAAGCAGGAACGAAAGATCCGGATAGAAGTGGGACGAGGACTCGAAGGCAAGCTTACTGACCTGATGTCAGGACGGATAGTTGATCTTGTCATTAAACCCCGGTTCAAGAGAGGCGACTTTGACGGCGGATTCATTTCAGGGGTCCATGCCCTGATCGATGCGACACATGGTGAATTCAAGGCAGATCCTGCCAATGAAAGGCGTCCACATACTGATAGAGGCAAATCATCACGATTTATTACCTTTTTCCTGTTCGGCGGCATGGCCCTGCTAATGCTGGGAAGTTTTTCCCGCCTGCTTTCCGGCGCTGCAGGCGCTTTGGGCCTGCCTGCAATGGTCTATGCGGCTTTTTCACCTTTTGGTTTCATTACTGCCATAATCCTTGGAGCGATCGGTCTGTTTATAGGCATCGCCCTTCCCTCGCTTTTTTCCGCAGGTGGTCGGGGATTTCACTCAGGCGGTTTTGGCGGAGGCTATTATGGAGGCGGTGGTTTTAGCGGAGGCGGTGGGGGCTTTGGAGGCGGCGGTTTTAGCGGAGGCGGCGGAGGCTTTGGAGGGGGCGGGGCCTCAGGAGACTGGTAGGATGAAAAAATCGAAAAAGTTTTTTACTGAAGTGGAAATGCAAAGGATCGAGGAAACTACACGCGCTGTCGAGTGCTGCACCATCGGTGAGGTCGCTGTTATGGTAACGGACAGCAGCGACCACTATGCCGGTGCGGAAGTGCTGGGAGGAGTGTTTCTGGGGAGCGCTGTTTCACTTTTGCTTACCGTAAATTTCCTTCAGGCGTCTCTATGGTTCTATATCCCGCTGAGCATTCTTTTTTTCTTTCCCTGCAGGCTGCTTTTCCAGAAAAATCTGCTGCTGAAACGTTCACTTATCGGAGCCAGGGTCAAAGATGAAGCAGTGCGCCGCAGGGCCTTGCAGGCTTTCTACGAAAAAGGCCTTTACAGGACCAGGGCAAATACCGGAGTGCTGTTTTTTATTTCGCTGCTTGAACACAGGGTGTGGGTGCTTGCTGATAAAGGGATTTACGAAAAAATAGATCAGGCGACCATGAACACCTTTGCGCTGACTGTCTCTCATGGCATCAAGGAAGGCCGCGCCTGCGATGCGCTCTGCCGGGCGATCACCGATGCCGGGAAAATCCTGTCGCTGCACTTCCCAATCAGCGCTGATGACACCAACGAACTTTCAAATAAGGTAATTACCGGGTAGAAGCAATACATAAAATAGCGCTGTGAACAAAAAAAGGTTGACCTTATTGTTGCATTCGAAGCCTTCAAAAAAGGATGCCGGCTCCAAGAAAAGCCTGTATCCCGTACAGGCAAAGCAGAACCAGACCAAGGATAACGTGCAGGTCCCTGGAAAATGATTCCCTGACCGTTATGCTGCGTGAAATAATGGATATCGTGATTATGACCAAAATAATTATCGACCCGGTAATAAAGTGGAGAGGATACTTCAGTAGTCTGCCATTGTCTATATATCCCAGCACAGCGCCCCATAAATAACCGGCCACCGCGAGATATGAAATAACAGGTCCGCTTTTCCTGTGCCTCCTGACAGCCTTTGGATTCAGGCCGCCTGACTTCCTGGTCTTTCGCACCCTGCCACCCATAAGGGCCTGATACCACCATAGAAACATAATGAACAGATTGTACGCTCCATGCAGCAGCTTCAGATATGCTATGACCTGTTTATCCTGCAGTTGCATAATAATAATTCAGTTCAGTGACAGCAGGCTGAAAAGCCCTTCTCAGCGATACCCTGACGGCCCCTGCTGCCGCATTGGCGTTCAAAACCCGGATTCCACTGATCAGTGAGCTCCTGACCTTCCGGCGCAGACCTAATAGAATTCTTCAAGTAATTCCGCCAATCCACTATTATCAACATGTTGTTTGACAAGTGGAAGTTCCATAATTGCCGGAATCCTTTCTTCCGCAATCGACCGGCTATTTTTATAAATAACGCCGAGCGGTATGCGGTCACCCCATTCGAGCGACCTCTCAAATGCCTTGATGCGGTCTGTAGATTCATATTCAGCCTCTATGCGATAGACCCGTTGCCTGTACCATTCAAATGTATTGAGTTTATTGAAGGTCACACAGGGCTGCAGAATATCCACAAGGGCAAAACCTTTATGCCTGACAGCCTCCACCATAATTGACTTGAGCTGTTCCTGATCTCCGGCAAAAGCCCTGGCAACAAAGCTACAGTCAAGGGCAACCGCCAGCGCCATGGGGTTAAGCTGTCCGGAATAGACGCCGAAGGGCTGGTTTTTTGTCATAGTACCCTCATGCGTTGTAGGAGACGCCTGACCCTTTGTCAGGCCGTAAACCTGGTTGTCATGAACAAACAGCTTTACATTAATATTTCTGCGCATAGCATGTATCAAGTGATTTCCGCCTTCACCGTAGCAGTCACCGTCACCGGCAACCGCGATCACAGGCATCTCGTGATTGACCAGCCTGATGCCGGTTGCCGCCGGCAGAGTCCTGCCATGAAGCCCGTTAAAGGTATTGCATCTGAGATAGTGGGGAAACTTGCCCGCCTGACCAATTCCGGCTACTATTGTAAACTGATGAGGTCCAAGTCCAAGCTCTCTCACAGCATCCTTAAAGGTCTTCAGAATACTGAAATTGCCGCAGCCCGGGCACCAGGCCGGAGTCTGCCCTTTATAATCATCCAATATGGCCATGCAACTCTCCAAGGAGGTCCTCAGTTGTAAAGGGCCGTCCGTCATATCTATTTATATTTGCCGTGAACTCGTAGCCCGTCTCTGCCCTCACAAGGCCGGCAAACTGACCGGTTGCGTTGTTCTCTATGCATATCGTTTTCCCTGCGTTCCTGAGAAACGTCAGGTAATCAAACCATTCTTTCCCATCTGCCCCCTTCCGTCCCCTGGCGGCAGGGAACGGATACAGTTCGCTGAAATGGAGCATTGCGATGCGGTTGCCGGCGGAAAGAATATCAACTGCTTCCTTGATTATTCCGTATGTGGAACCCCAGCCGACAAGCACTATTGCCGGTGTCTCATCACCGTAAAGAAGGGGTGGCTGAATTTCTTCACGGATCAGCGGCATTTTTCTGAATATCCTTTTATTCACCATCTCCCTGCGTATGCCTGCATCCTCACTAATATGTCCCTCTTCATCATGCTCGTCGCTGTCCGCAACCACAACATGCCTTGAGGCCCCTGGAACGGCAAGAGGAGAGACCCCGGTATCCGTAAAGGCATACCTTTTGTAATCAGCGACTGTTGCCAGGGCGTCCTCCCTCAGGCGATAATCAGTATAAATGACCCTTTCAAGATCAAAAGCTTCATATGTCCATTGTGTATCTGCAAGATACTGATCGAAGATAACAAATGCAGGGACCTGATATTTTTCTGCCAGGTCAAAAGCCCTGTTAGTCAGATAAAACGCCTGCTCTGGCGTGCCTGGAGCCATAATGATCCTTGGGAACTCTCCATGGGCCGCATGCAGCGCAAACTGCAGCTCAGCCTGCTCGGTCCTTGTAGGCAGACCTGTTGCCGGACCAGGCCTCTGGCCGAGCCCGATGACAATAGGAGTCTCGGTCATGGCCGCAAGTGAAAGACCCTCTACCATAAGCGCAAATCCTCCTCCGGAGGTTGCGGTCATTGCCCGCACCCCGGCAAAAGATGCGCCGAGGGCCATATTGATAGCGGCCACCTCATCTTCAGCCTGTTCTACGATTATGCCGAAGGTTTTTCCCTTTTCCGCAAGATAGTTCATAATGCCGGTCGAAGGAGTCATGGGGTAGGCTGAATAAAACTTGCAGCCTGACGCCACTGCGCCAAAGCTTATGCCATCAATACCGGCAATAAGCATCTTGGGTCCGGTCTGTTCAGAGAGAGCAAAAGAGCATCCACTACAGTTATTGGCAGCAAAGACAAAACCCGCAGAAGCAGCCGCGTTATTTGCCTTTATTACGGCTTCACCCTTATTACGAAACGTGGCAGCGATAATATCCAAAAGTATGCCCATATCCATGCCGAGCATTCCGAGTATGGCGCCGGTCGCAACGGTATTTGCCATAATCCTGTTTCCCCCATGTTCAACGGCAAGACTGCTGAAAGGAATGTCAAGGAACCTGGGACCTTCCAGTGTCCTCCTCAACGCAGAGGAATCATAGATGATCCGGCCCTCATCAGAGACCTCGGCTGAGTGGATATCAATGCTCTCAGGGTCAAAAGCTGCAAGGATATCTATTCTGGAGAGTGACGCGGTTACCGGTCTGTCGGAAAGGCGGACCTGATAGAAGTTATGACCACCGCGTATACGGGATTCATAATCCTGATGTGTGAAAACATGATAACCCGCGCGCGCAAAAACCCTGGCAAGGGTATCACCAACAGTCTGGATACCCTGCCCTGCCTCTCCCCCTATCTTGATAGAGTAGTCCACCGGTAAATCCGCGCCTATCCGGGAAAGCTGTCTTTAAACTTTGCAAGCCACATGATATGGCTGCGCTCCTCATTGATTATCTCATCCACTATATCCTTCTCCTTTACTGCATCCCGGAGACTGTAGAAATACAGCAGTGTCTCCTTCTCAAACCCCATCGCAAACCTGACAGCGTCCTGAGGCGACTGCAGGTGTGAGAGATTCGGCAGGGCCTTGTCCCTGCCGAGAAAAAATTCTGATTCGACAATCGCCCGCATATACTCGGATATTTCGTCCCAGGCTTCAGGCTCTTCATCGCCGAGCATGTCTTTAAGTTCCAGGAATGTCTTCTCATGGACAAGCTCTTTAACGGCAAGCGTTTCAAAGAGTTTTTTCAGGCCTTCATTTTTTTCAAACCGTTCTGCCATGCTTGTGTAAAACTCGTAGCCGAGTCTCTCTGCACGCACAGCCTGCTCAACGACTTCCCTGACAGAAAAATTCTCCATATCTCCTCCGTAATCTTAGTAGTAGTCCGGATAATATCAGTCAGGCTACCCGGCTGACTGCCTGAATATTCATAAAATCCCGCTCAAGACAGTACCCCAAAAAAAGAAAACCTCCGCAGGGATTCAGCCCGGAGCCTTGTCCAGCCGGTCCCACATCTCTGCCTGCTGCGGCAAAATCGCAGTCCTCGGCAAAAAAAAGGCAGCGAGCGCAGATTGTTTGAAAGAGAATCCTGACGGTCTCATCAGTCAAATGTATATTACCCTCGCAATCCGGAACAGTCTGCTCTTTTTCAAGGAGCTTCTCAAGCACGGCAAAGCCCTTGCATGCAAGCCTTTCGTCCTTGCCGGGCTTATAGAAAAAACAGTTTTCAGCGCAAACCTTCCTTGATAGTTCCAGTTTATTCATTGGTATCATCTTATCAAAAAAAAAGGGCAATGTCATGAGTGCCCGTCAAGCCATTGATGATTAGAACGATTTGGGGCAATTAGCTCAGTGGGAGAGCACTGCCTTCACGCGGCAGGGGTCGAGGGTTCCAACCCCCCATCGCCCGCCATAAAACAGGGGAGGTTGAAGTTCCAAAGCCTGTATTTTTTCATCATTCTAAAACACTAGTGTCCGACACTTTGTTGAATATTTCGCTGTAAGCCCCTATTTGATGCTTGTTTATGGCTATAAACAGATGTTACCGACTTCAATTTTCTATAAAGTTGAGCGGCTATATAAATCAATAAGTTACGACTCATATTTCCCTGTTTTCAAAATGTGTCGGACAGCAGTGATTCTAAAAGTATACTGATCAGGTCGGCTTATATTTGTTTTTGACGTTGACTACCTGTAATTGAGAGCGTATATTTTAAGCATACACAGGAGCGGCAGGTATTTTTTCTCTTACCAATAATTTGTCATAACCCGTTGAGGCTCTTGCAAAAGTCCCCAATCTGTCACCTCGAACAAAGTGAGAGGTCTTATAAGTCATTGATAGAAAAGATTCCTCACGGAGTTTATCCAGAACGGAAAGGACAAAGATTCCTCACTTCGCTCGAAATGACAGTGAGGGGTTCGGAATGACAAAAATGGGAATTCCAATACTTTTGCAAGAGCCTCTTATT
>JAGVHR010000159.1 GCA_020056455.1 Thermodesulfovibrionales bacterium | reverse complement strand
CCTTGCATGCAAAACATTCCCCTCTGAAGATGTACTCATTGATATTCCGAAAGAATCTATGCTGGTCGTTGAAGGCAAGGTCGTTACGGGGAAATCAAAAGACCTGCAGGCCCTTTTAAATTCAACAGGCGCTGTAATTAATCCCATTGCCGAGAGGACTGTTATTAATCTTCCGCCTCCAACGCTTGATGATAATATCAGCGACCTCGAGAGATTAAAGCGTGAACTCTTTTCGCACGGGATGGCATGCCTGAGGGTGCCTTTCAGATTCATGCCGAAACTCGCAGAGACAGTAAGAAAGAAAAACTGGGAGATAACGCTCTGTACAATACATACCGAAGACTGCGAAGAAATTATACGAATTACTTCAGGCGATAAAAAAACGCCGCAGTACGGCGTTGCAGTTGACATCGGCACTACTACCATAGTTGTATTTCTCATTGACCTGACAAACGGAAATCTTGTGGACGTCGCCTCCACTTACAATTCGCAGATACGGTTCGGAGATGACGTTATCACCAGAATTGTTCATGCTACGGAACATAATAAATTAAAAGAATTGAATGACGCCGTAATTACCGACATCAATTTACTGCTCTCCATTATAAGGAAAAACCACCGCGTAAACATTGACTCCATAGACTGTTTTGTTGTCGCCGGCAATACGACAATGACGCATCTGTTTCTGGCGCTGGACCCTTCCGCCATTAGAGAAGAGCCGTATATTCCTACGGCAAACAACTTTCCCCTTGCCTTCGCAGGAGAACTCGGCATCAAGGCGAATCCCGATATCCCCATATATTCGTTTCCATGTGTTGCAAGTTACGTGGGCGGAGACATCGTGTCAGGAGTGCTCGCGACCCAATTGCATAAAAAACAGGAACTAAGCATGTTCATTGATATCGGCACAAACGGTGAGATAGTGATCGGAAATGCCGAGTGGCTTGTAGCCGCGGCATGTTCAGCAGGTCCGTGTTTTGAGGGAAGCGGCATTAAACACGGCATGCGGGCCACTGAGGGGGCGATTGAAGGTGTGAAAATCCATCCTGAAACATTTGAACTCGAACTGAAAATCATCGGTGACAATGTAAAACCTGCCGGGATATGCGGCTCGGGCATGATTGATGCGATTGCAGAGATGTTCCTCGCCGGGATAATTGACCGGAAGGGAAAACTCCAGAAAGATGTTTCAGGCAATGTAAGGAATGGCGAGGGAGGGCTGGAGTTCGTAGTCTATTCAGGGGATGGCATGGACATCGTACTTGCGGAATCCGATATAGAAAACATCATAAGGGCCAAGGCAGCGATATATGCAGGTTTCTCAACCCTTCTCAATGAAGTGGGTTTCACCTTTGATGATGTACAGAAGATTTATATAGCCGGTGGTTTCGGAAAATTTTTAGACATAGAAAAAGCGATAATGATCGGCATGCTCCCCGAACTGCCTAAAGAAAAATTTGAGTATAAAGGAAATACATCCGTTACAGGAGCATATCTTTGTCTATTGTCACGGAAGCTGCGTGCAGAAGCCGAAGAGATTGCAAAGAAGATGACCTACATTGAGCTTTCAGTCTCCCACTCGTTCATGAATGAATACATCTCCGGGCTCTTCATCCCGCATACAAATATTGACGCGTTTCCGGGTGTGAAAAAGTTGATGGAGAAGTAAGTATAAAAAGACAACAGATCTGCTATATATTTGGACCGTAACATATGGAAATCTATGTCGGTACAAGCGGGTATGGGTACAAGGAATGGAAAGGGAGATTCTATCCTGAAAAGATCTCGCCCGGGGAAATGCTTCGCTTCTATTCGGAACACCTAAGCGCCGTAGAGATCAATAACACCTTTTATCACATGCCCACAGAGAGGGTCCTATCATCCTGGGCGGAACAGGTCCCCGACGATTTTGTCTTCGCGCTCAAAGCTCCTCAGGTCATAACGCATCTGAAGCGCATGAGAAATGTGGGCGAAGAGACTGAGTACCTCTTCAGGACGCTGTCGGTTCTGAAGAGAAAACTGGGGCCGGTACTTTTTCAGTTTCCCGGAAGTTTTCATGCGGACTACCCTGCGCTGAAAAATTTTCTCAGTCTGATTCCCGGCAATATATCCTGCTCATTCGAGTTCCGCCACCCGTCCTGGCTCGATGTTGAAATTCCGGACCTCCTTCGTGAAAAGGGATGCAGCCTCTGCATAGCGGACACCGATGAGAACCCGGCAAATGAGATCATCAGTACGACGTCATGGGGATACCTGCGCCTGCGCCGTTCCGATTATACGGATACCGGTCTCTCACAATGGATGGAAAGGGTCCATTCGCAAAAATGGAAGAAGGCCTTCGTCTTTTTTAAACACGAGGACGAGGCCAAAGGGCCCGAAATGGCGGTGCGTTTTCGTGAGCTTACCGGTTCAAAGGTAAAGAAATCCAGAGCAGGCGGCGATCTCCGAAAATCATAAACAAAGAAAAAGAAAGCGGATGATATATTGACAAGTTGTGAAAAGATGATATGCTTTTGTTACGGAACAAACGATGAACAGAATGAATGGAGGGATTATTATGAAATCAGCTGAAAACAGAAAAAAATTTGAAGAGCTGCTCAGAAGGTGGATTCTTCTTGAGGAAGGTACCATTAATGAGGCAAACAAGTTAACCAGGGACAGCAAAAATCCCATGGTCAGGGCTGTCATTGACCTGTTGAGAATCGACTCGGAAAAGCATAAACATATTCTGCAGACAATCCAGCAGAGTCTTACTTCAACAGTTACGTTCACCACTGACGATTTGAAAGTTGTAGGTTCTTTTGTTGATAAACACATGACCATAGAAAAGGACGCCATCGAAACAGCCGAGCAGGCGCTTGCACTGACCAGTCTTCCCATACCGAAACTGTTACTGTCACATTTGCTGGGGGATGAAAAAAGCCACGATGCATACGTGGCAGAGCTGAATGATATTAAGATTTACATGGCAAAGGGTACCGATTAACCTGCGAAATGTCTTTCACGGTCCGGGGGAAGACGCCAAATGGTCTATATATAAGGAGGTGTGAAATGCCGGTAATTGAATACTCAGGTATAAAGATCAATCTGGATGATTATGGATATCTTGTGAACTATGAAGACTGGAATGAGAAAGTTGCCTGTGCACTGGCTGAGAAGGAGGGCGTAGAGGAGTTGACCAAAGACAGGATGGACATCCTGAAATTCATGCGCGAATACTACAGGGAACACAAGTTCTTTCCCATCCTGCGCTATGTCTGCAAGAACGTCCACCAGCCCAGGGACTGTGTAACCGACAAGTTTATAGAGCCGATTATTGCATGGAAGATAGCAGGTCTTCCATACCCCGGGGATGAGGTGGACCTGATGAAAAAATGGGAGCCTCTCGGTTTCTGAGCTCCCCCTTCGAAGGCAGGGGCGAAAGTGAGGACCGATCCCAGCCGATAGTACTCCCGGTTGACGACTGCATTCTGTAACTCTGCTGTCAAGTCGATGCCGGCCCGATGTAAGATAGAGAATGCATACCGTCATAAAAAATTTTGCCCTTTTCACCGATGTAAGTGTAAGCCCCGGCCTCAAGCTCGGTGTTGGCGCCTATGTCATGGTCCCTGCTTCATTTCTAAAGGCCTCTTCCGGAGCTATTGTAAGACCCGAAATAACCGGGCGGATAAAGGTGCGGAGATTCGAAGGAACATCATCGACAAGGCTCGAACTTCAGACCGTTTTATGGGCGCTTGAAGAGAACCGGAAGGCGCCACATGGAAGCCTGACAATATATTCCGATTCCCAGTGTGTTTCAGGCCTTCTTAAGAGAAAACCCCGCTTGTTAGCAGAAGGATTCATTTCGAAAAAGACAAACCGGCAACTAAGCAACTCTTCTCTTTACCGCGCATTTTACGAACTTCACGACGAAGCGGGCTTTCACGTTATAAAGGTGGCCGGACATTCCAAATCCGGCACTCACGATTCCGCTCACCGGATTTTCTCATTTGTAGATAAGGAAGCAAGGAAGGCCTTAAATATCTGGTTGAATGAATTAGCGGAAGTACGGACTGAGACGAATGGCGGGCCCTGGTGCGTCTATGTGCTCAGGTGCCGCAACAATTCTTTATATATCGGGATAACAAATGATCTCGAGAAAAGGATTGAAAAGCACAAGCTCGGAACCGGCAGCAAATTCGTAAGATCGTGGAGGCCGTTTGAGCTGGTCAAAACAATACTATGCAACAATGCGGGAGAAGCAAGAAGGCTCGAGTACGATTTAAAAAGACTTACAAGAAAGAAGAAGATCGAGGTGCTTGAGCTTCGAATGAGCCGGTAAAATAAAAACTGCCCCACCTTATTTATTGCAGGGAATATTTAGATAAAATTACATAAGTCTGTTGACATAGGATTTTAGAAGGAATCAATTGATATCAACGGACTGGACTTAAGTTGTACGATTCTGTAAAACCAAAGTTAAGATTCGACTTCTTGTTCTTCGTATGCGTCATATGGCAACTCAGCGAACACCCTTTTCCATCATTCCTTGATGCATATAGCACCAGTTTTACTTTCCGCTTGCAAGATGATGGTGCCTTCAGATGTAAAGAGAAATTTTCTGGTTGTATGATTTTTCATTGCTTCGAAAAATTCTTGCGAAGGATGTTGCCGACTTTTTTCGCGCGATGAGAGAACAACATACTCAGGATCCACTTCTGAAATAAGCTTATTGGCAGACCAACTCTTTTTGCTAGTTGAAAGCCTGCCACCATGATGAGGAAATCGGAACACTTTGGATCTAAGCCCTTTATTATCTAAACGAGGCCAGACAACTCCTTTTGCATCGCCTCCTATTAAAACACTTATGGCTTCAACTTCAAACCTGAGAATAAGCGAATCGAGATTTCTGTCTTCCGGATTAATTATGCCAACGTAGTTGTAGGGCCAAAGAATAAAAAATATGCCTCCGATCGTTTTGACATGACCCGAATTATCTGCAAAAGCGGGTGGAATTGTTATCGTCCCTTCCTCACGACCTTCATCAAGGGTTCTACGGAATCTTTGTGCTATTTTGGTTTTAGAGAATTGCCGATTTATATAAACGGTAACATCTCTTTTGTTCTGCGACGTTAGGAGTTTTATAACAGCTGGCATGCCTCCAAAATGATCTTCATCCCAATGAGTAATAAATATGGCTTTTAATTCGGATATAGTAGAAATGGCCGATAAAACTGGAGCAGCAATTGCAGCATCAATTAAGACGGCATGTTTCTTAGCAGTTTGACATATTAAGGTAGCATCTCCGTGGCCGACAGCAAGAAATGATATTTCATAATCGTATCGCATAATATCTATGAAACAACTTTCTTGCGCTTTATATCAGAAGCTATATAAAGACTTTTATCAATTTCCTCTTGAGTTTTATAAGCATTCTTGTGTAAACGAAAGTTTGTAATATATTTCTCAGGTGATTGCTTCAATTTATTTTGACTATGAGTAGTCAATTCGATCCAGCCCGCAGCTCCTTGTCTCATGCACCAACCTGGCGTCGCTGGAATTATCTTAAGCCATATTCCATTTTTATCTGAACCAACTTCGTCGTGATTATCAGTCAACCCATCTATGACAAATTTTATTAAGCCTTTCTCAAAATCAATATCTAACGTCTCAAAAGTGGTCTCCCAAATCGGTTCCTCATAAACGATTCTTATAACAGAACTGGATTCTTTGTCAGATTTCTTGATCTCGTAATAGTCCTCTAAGCCTGGACGGGGTTCTCTGTCAAACCACTCTTCAATCTTTTGCCTATCAACTTTGGTAAGCCCATACATCTGGAATATGACGTCATCAATATTTTTCACTAAACTTTCAATGGCGGAAGACTTTGCATCGGAAATTTCTAGAACCGCTTTTTGAGAAGCCCTTACCTTAAAAAGAAGATTCCTTGCAAGAGAGGCCAATAATTTTATATTTTTAGTGTCAGTCCATT
>JAGVHR010000093.1 GCA_020056455.1 Thermodesulfovibrionales bacterium | reverse complement strand
CTCAGAGGTCATCTCAGTGAGGGTCTTTGCCGCAGCCTGATATCCGTCCCTGGCAATGTATTCCTCGATCTTCTCCGGGTCAATAAGACCCTTGTTCCGCAGGACCCTGAGGACCTGATGCTTGAAAAAAGGTATGTCTTTCATGCCTGGGATCGCGGTCTTTTTCTCAGGCTCCCTGAACATGAGCTTCTCATACGGCCTGCCCTTCAGGAAATGCTCATCCACGAGCGCCGGGATCTCCTCAACAGTCAGCTTCTGGTAAAATATCTCATCAGGATATACCGCCATAACAGGGCCTTCAGCGCAGTAGCCGTTGCAACCGGTGAGCACTATCCTGATTTCATCTGAGAGGCCTTTTTTCTTAAGCTCCTCCTCGAGTGCAGTCCTGACTTTTGTAGTGCCGCTTGCAACACACCCTGTTCCGGCACATAACATCAGATGAGAGCGAACCTTTTCCATCTGTCTATATCCTCCTGGTCCTTCTATTGCTTCGCCGGTCTATTGCTGATCAATAGGTTGTTTCACAGCCGGTGACAAGGGCGTACTTCTCAACAGGCTTTCCGCCGAGCACATGATCTCTGAATATCTCCCGGATCTTCGCGTCGGTAAGATCGCAGTACCTCACCGGCGGCTGGTTTGCAAGTTCAACGGTTGCCAGCGGCTCTCTTGCACAGAGGCCTGCGCATCCTGACGAGGTGACGATGATATCGCTCCTGTTGACACTGGATATCTCCTCTATAACCGCTGTCATTATATTTCTCGCGCCTGCGGCGATACCGCACGTGCCCATATGGACGATGATCTTGGCTGTATAGCCGCCTTCCCTGAGTGTGAAGTCCGCCTTGTATTTTTCCTTGATCTTCTGAAGGTCCGCTACTGTAAGTTTCGGCATCTTAACCCTCCTGTTCAACGACAGTGTCGTTTTCCTCTGCCGGAGCCTGGCTTCCCGCCGGTCCTCCGTACTGGCTTATGATCGATAGCGCCTTTGAAGGTGTCAGCGCCCCGTAGGTCTCCTGGTCGATCATCATGACCGGCGCAAGTCCGCATGCGCCAAGACACCTGACCCCCTCGATCGAGAACTTCTTGTCCTCGGTCGTCTGTCCGATGTCGATCCCGATCCTTTCCCTGACCTTGCCAAGCACTCCCTCGATGCCCTTGACATAGCAGGCTGTGCCGAGGCAGATCCTGATGTTATGGTCTCCTCTTGGTTTCATCGTGAAGTATGAATAAAAGGAGACAACGCTATGCACCTCAGCCTCCGGTATATTCAGACCTTTTGCGACCCTTTTCTGGACGACAGGCGGGAGATAGCCTACGATTTCCTGTGCCCTCTGGAGCACAGGGATGAGACATCCCGGCTTGTGCCTGAATTCCCTTATTACCCTGTCGAGCTCTGCTGCCATTGCGGGCGGAAATTCCTCATTCCCTTTTTCCTCTGTCGGCTTCCGCCCCTCTGCCCACGCAACCGCACGCTTTGCCACATCGATCAGAACAGAAGGGGTGAAAGGCTTTGGAACATAGTCTATAATGCCGAGTTCTATCGCTTCTTTCATGGTCTCCTGCGAAGGATAACCGGTAATGATAACGATACCGATGCCCGGTTTAGAGTTCCTGATCCAGCGGATGAGTGTTATTCCGTCAACCTCAGGCATCTTCAGGTCCGTGAAGACCAGGTCATACTCAGCCTGCTCCATCTTCAGAATAGCTTCCCGTCCACCCAGAGCGCCCTCTATCCGGTAGCCTTCATTTTTCAGCACCCGCTCGGCGCTTCTGATGACGACAGGCTCGTCATCAACCACCAGGATCCTGGGTTCAGCAGCCATATAATCCTCCTCGGTTAGATTCTATTTAGAGTCAGTTGTTTTTAAAGGCTATATATCCCCGGTCAAGCCTGAGGATTACTAATTCCTATTTTATAAACAGGGCCTGATTTAAATCGTGATCGGTTCTATGCGCGCAAGCCAGAGGAGCCATCCTTCGCTGAGGTTATCGCGCACGAGCGCGCTCATGGCGGTGTTTGCATGCTGGTTAGTCTCGATGACCCGGCCTGTCATGGGAGCAATGAGGTCCTCTGTCTGACCACTGCCCGAAAGGATCTTTCCGAAGCTCTCTCCTGCCATAATCGTCCTCATGTGCGGAGAAAGCTCAATGGCCGCAAGCTGGCCGCCAAGCAGCCAGTACCTGGCATCGCAGCCGACCTCCCAGATATTGTCCTTAAGCGGGCGCGCCCAGGTCCCTTCCTTATAAAAAAGGACGGGGTTACTGGTATCACGGAAATCAACTATATCATTTCTGAAATCGTCGATAAAAGTCTTTCTCAATATCCATCCCCGGTTATCAAATATCTTGCGCGCAACATTCAGCATGAAATCAGGAGTAAAGGGCTTTTCGATGAATTCAAAGGCCCCGAGGCGGACGGATTCCCTTGCATCCTCAAGAGTAGGGTAGCCGGTTATGATAACCACATCAAGTTTCGGCTGCACTTTTTTTGACTCACGGAGGACTGAAATGCCGTTCATATCAGGCAGACGCACGTCTGAGATGAGGAGGTCGAGCTCCTCATTGGAGACTATTTTGATGGCGTCTTCGGCCTTGTCTACGGTAATGATATTGAATCCCTCTGCGCCGAGGATCCTCTTGCAGCTCAGCGTTACGACCGGATCATCATCCAGCACCAGAATCTTCCCTTTACTCTCCATGTTTGTCCTCCTTTATCTCAGCCTGCTGCATCAGAACGTTGATCATGACGGTTTTTCTTTTTTACTCCTTGCAGCGAAGACATCCGAGACTGTCTCGATGAGGACGTCAGGCGTGAAAGGTTTTTCAAGATAGTCGTAAGCCCCAAGCTTTATCGCCTTTACCGCTGTCTCGACAGTCTGATATCCGGTAACTATCACCACATCCGTATCAGGCCACTTTTCCTTGATGGTCCTGAGGACCTCAATGCCGTCCATGTTCGGCATCTTGAGGTCTGTGAGAACAAGATCAAAGGACTCTTTTCCCAGCAACTCCAGCCCTTCCAGTCCGTTTACGGCCATCTTTATTTCATAGCCTTCCGGAGCAAGGGTGCGGCTGCAGCTCATACGAATTATATCTTCATCATCCACTACAAGGATCCTGCCCCTGCTCATGCCTCTTCCTTCCAGGCTGGAAGCCAGATAAAGAAACTGGTCCCTTCCCCGATTTTTGTGCTTATTGTGATCTTCCCTCCATGTTCCTGGATAATGCCGTGGCTCACTGCGAGGCCGAGACCTGTGCCCTTGCCGACAGGCTTGGTGGTGAAGAAGGGTTCGAAGATCTTTTCAATGTCTTCATCCCTGATGCCGCACCCGGTGTCCCGGAATTCGATCTCGACAAAGTCCTGTTTGTTGCCTGTCACGTTGGAGGTCCTTATGGTGATTGTCCCTTTACCTTCACACGCGTCAGCCGCGTTGACGATCATATTGAGGAATACCTGCTGAAGCTGCGGGGCATCAGCCCGGACCCTTTTCAGAGCCGGGTCGAGGTCTGTTGCTATTATTAAATTGAAGAAGTCCGCTTTGTTCCTGACGATGTTGAGAGAGCTGTGCAATACATCGTTGATGTTCGTGAGGGCCTTGTCCGCGGCTGAGGCCCGCGCAAAGCCCAGAAGACCTTTGATGATGTTTGCGCACCGGTTTGCCTGGTCGATTATGACATCGAGGTCCTCCCGCTCCTCTGTGCCCTGCGGGAATTTTTTCTGGAGCAGATGGCCGAAAGTCACAATGCCGGTCAGCGGGCTGTTGATCTCGTGGGCCACTCCTGCAGCCATCCTTCCGAGGGAGGCGAGCTTTTCGGAATGAACAAGCTGCTGCTGCGCGCGATGGATTGCCTCGGTCTTTTCCTGGACCTTCTTTTCGAGTGTATTTCCCCATTCCAGCAACTCGTTTTTGGCTTTTTTAAGTTCTCCGTTCATGATGTTGAAGGTATTTGCCAGTTCACCAATCTCATCTTTTCTTATGACCGCGACTTTGTAGTCAAGGTCCCCTGCGGTGACTTTTTTCATACCGAGAGAAAGCAGCGCCAGGGGGGTGGAGACGAAATTCCAGAGAATAACACAGAGCGCAATGGATATTGCGAAAGAGAAGGCGACCACATAGACTGTAATCGCGATACCCTGCTGCATTATGCTTTTGTCAAGGAGTTCGAGCGAAAAGTCAGCCTCAACAAGGCCGAGCACCCGCTGTTCCTTTGAATGGATATGGCAGGACGCATTGTAGCATGACGGCTCGTTATAAATAGGCTGCACAATATTAAGTGTCCTGTACTGTTTTCCCTTTGAAATTGTCCAGTTAGGCGTGTCCTTGACCGGTCCGGAAATGCCATGGCACCTTATGCAGAGTTCTGAATTTTTATCAAGGACAGTTCCTATATTCGATCTGTCGGATGAATAGGATATTTTCCCTTTGCTGTTGAAGATGCGGAGGTTCATAATGCCCTCGGTGACCCCGACATCCTCTACGGTCTGCTGAATCAGCCGGCCTTGCACGGTAAGCATGCCTGACCTCGTGCTTTTTCTTACATAGTCAACAAAAGAATGACCGTATTTTACGGAACTTTGAATAAGTTCCTTTTCCTGATGTTTGAAGAGGAAGAGCCAGAAGAGCAAGCTGCCGGCGATCATGAGCGTGCCGATAGCAAGGATAAGTTTTCCCGTGAGTGAGTGGAAAGATTTTTTTACGAGCATCGCTAAAAAATGTATATCATTTGCAACAATTAAAGCAAGGGAAAACCTGAAGCTGCAGGTTTACTTTTTTTGCTTGACATATTTCAATGAATTCTCTATAAATTATAAGTCATGCCCGGAACATTTATGCCGTCGGAATATTTGCCTGTTCTTGTCTTCCTGATGGTAGCAACGGCCTTTAGCTTAGGCGCCTTGCTCATCGGCGAGCTGCTGCGTCCCCGAAGGCCTTACGGCGAGAAACTCATGCCCTATGAGTCCGGCAATGTGCCTGTCGGGCAGCCTCACCAGCGCTTCTCCGTCAAGTTTTATATCATAGCCATGCTTTTCGTAGTATTCGATGTTGAAGCTGTTTTCCTCTATCCCTGGGCCATAGTATTTGACAAACTCGGGCTTTATGCCTTTATCGAAATGGTTATTTTTATTGTGATTCTTTTGGCCGGATACATCTATGCGTGGAAAAAGGAGGCTTTTGTATGGGACTGATTACAACTCTCAGCGCTCCTTCCATGTCGCTGGTGGAAGTAGAGGAAGGCGTAAAGGTGCTTTCGCCGAATATTGTCATTACTTCCATGGATAAGCTGATCAATTGGGGCAGAAGTTCGTCGCTCTGGCCCATGACGTTTGGCCTTGCCTGCTGCGCGATTGAAATGATGGCGTGTTATGCCAGCCATAACGACCTTGACAGAATGGGGATTATTCCGAGAGGCTCTCCGAGACAGGCGGACTTCATGTTTGTCGCCGGCACTGTTACGAAAAAAATGTCCGAGATCGTCAGGCGTGTATATGACCAGATGCCTGAGCCGAGGTATGTCATCTCAGTAGGCAGCTGCGCAAACAGCGGCGGCATTTTCAATACTTACAGCACAGTGCAGGGCTGCGATACATTCCTGCCGATAGATGTATATATCCCCGGTTGTCCGCCCAGGCCGGAGGCTTTTATTGATGGGATCATCAAGCTCCAGGAGAAAATAAAAAAAGAACAGTTCAGGTGGGGCCGGTGGCGGTAATTTCAACACCGGTGGCGGTAATTTCAACAAGTGAGAAGTAAATGGAACCACTTCAGATAGCTGAAAAAATAAAGGAGCGTTTTCCCGAAGAGGCACTGGCCATCAGGGAGTTCCGGGGGCAGGTTTCCGTTACAGTCAAAAAAGACCGGATCAGGGATATTTGCCGTTTTCTTCACGACGAGCCTGACCTCTTTTTCGATTATCCTGTTGATCTTTGCGGAGTAGACTACATGGGCATGAAGGAAAGCAGATTTGAGGTGGTTTATCATCTTTATTCCATAAAGCACCGGCATGCTCTTCGCCTCAAGGCTGAAGTCCCTGAAAAGGATGCAAGGATCGACTCGGTCCTGCCGGTCTGGGCAGGTGTAAACTGGCACGAACGCGAGTGCTATGATATGTTCGGCATCAGCTTTACCGGCCATCCTGACATGAGAAGAGTACTCCTGCCGGAGGATTGGGAAGGTCACCCCTTGAGAAAAGACTACCCTGTTAAAGGGCCTGAAAAAGAGTGGAGCGGGTTTCTTGACGTGCTCGAAAGATCGAAAAAATATCGCCGGTTCGACTGGCAGGGTTAAAGACTGTAACGCAAAGCGTCTGCCGGGTCAGAAATTATGGAAGACATAGAAAAACCGTTTGAGACAAAAGAGATGACCATCAGCATGGGGCCGCAGCATCCGGCGACCCATGGTGTCCTGCGTCTTGTGCTTAACCTCAATGGGGAGAACGTCGTAAAATGTACTCCACATGTCGGCTATCTTCACAGGGGCATTGAGAAATTAGGGGAAAACAGGACATATTTTGCAGCGCTGCCGCTTACGGACAGGCTGGACTACATATCTTCGATGAACAATAACGTTGGATATGTAAATGCCGTTGAGAAGCTTTTCGGTATTGAGGCGCCTTCCCGCGCCAAATTCATCAGGACAATGGTTGCCGAGCTGGGAAGGATATCAAGCCATATCATCTGGCTGGGCACCCATGTGCTTGATATCGGAGCCACGACGCCGTTTCTGCTTGCCATGGCAGAAAGAGAAAAGATCCTTGATCTGTTTGAAGAGCTCTGCGGCGCCCGACTCACCGTCAGCTATCCGAGGGTCGGCGGAGTGCGCAATGATGTCAGTCAGAAATTCCTTGATCAGGCCTATGAGTTTGCGATGAAATTCGATGCGAGGATGGATGAATACGAAACCCTGGTTACAGAAAACCGGATATGGAAAGAACGGACTGTTGATATCGGCATCATCTCCGCAGAAGAAGCTGTCAACTGGGGGCTGACCGGCGGTACACTGCGCGGCTCCGGCGTAGATTATGACGTGAGAAAATATTTCCCCTACGATGCGTATGATCAGGTGGAATTCGAGGTCCCTGTGGGAAAAAAGGGCGATTGCTATGACCGTTATCTCGTGAGGGTCGGGGAGTTAAGGCAGGCAAACAGGATACTCAGGCAATGCATCGAGAAGCTGCCTGAAGGGCCGGTTTTGGCCGATGCCCCCAAGTTCACGCTCCCTCCCAAAGATATGGTGTTGAAGGACATGGAGCACCTGATTCACCAGTTTATTCTGATCACCAAAGGCCCGACCGTGCCTGAAGGGGAGATTTATGTCGGGACAGAAGTGCCGAAGGGAGAACTCGGGTTTTATTTTGTGAGTGATGGTACGGGAAGGCCGTACAGGATGCGGGTGCGCGCGCCGTCTTTTATCCATGCCTCTGTGCTGCCGAGGCTTTGTGAGGGCGGGCTTATTGCGGACGTTATCGCGAATATAGGCACGATAGATATTGTTCTGGGCGAGTGCGACCGGTAAAAGACCGGCACAGGAGGAAGAAATAATAATGTTTACCAGTGCGTCGATAAAGGAACTCGAAAAGATCAGGGCGAAATACCCGACCAGCCGTGCAGCGCTTCTGCCGGCCATATATATTGCGCAGCGGGAATTCGGCTGGCTCTCACCTGAGGCTTATGAGGCGGTGGCCGACATTCTTGAAGTGCCGAAGGCTACTGTCAGAGGTGTTGCGACATTCTACGCCATGTATAAACAGAGGCCGATCGGCAGGCATCTCATTCAGCTCTGTACGAATGTTTCCTGCATGATACTCGGCGCTGAAAAACTGGTTGATTTTCTGAAAAACAGCTATGGGATTGTGCCGGGAGGCGTGTCCTCTGACGGCAGGTATTCACTTGTCATTATGGAGTGCATCGGAGCCTGCGGAACTGCCCCGGCAATGCTTGTAAACGATGACTTTTACGAGGACCTGACCGAAAAATATATAGCAGAGATACTGGATAAGTACAAATAAACAATGGAAAGCCTGCTGCTTAAAAACATTGATAATCCTGCCTCAGCCGAAATCGGAGAGTACCGGAAGACCGGCGGATATCAGAGTCTTGCAAAGGCTGTTGAAATGGAGCCGAAGCAGATTGTCGACGAGGTCAAAAAAGCCGGCCTCAGAGGCCGCGGGGGCGCGGGGTTTCCTGTTGCCATGAAGTGGACCTTTGCGTCAGCAGACCCGAAATTCCCCAAATATCTGCTCTGCAATGCAGACGAAGGAGAGCCCGGCACGTTCAAGGACAGGCCGATCCTTGAGAAAAACCCGCACCTTCTTATAGAGGGTATGGCAATTTCAGGACATGCGCTAAAGGCGGAATATGGGTATATCTATCTGCGGGGAGAGTATCCGGCAGCCAAACATATACTGGAAAAGGCGATCCAACAGGCTTACGAAGAAAATATGCTCGGCAGCAACATACTGGGCAAAGGTATAAAATTCCATCTCGCAGTGCATCAGGGAGCAGGCGCCTATATCTGCGGGGAAGAGACAGCGCTTATCGAGTCCCTCGAAGGAGACAAGGGACAGCCGAGGATCAAGCCCCCCTTCCCGGTGAATGTCGGCGTCTTCTCAAGGCCTACTGTTGTTAATAATGTCGAAACGCTCTCCAATCTTCCATGCATAATAGGGATGGGCGGGGAGGCATATTCAAAGATCGGAACACCGGACTGCCCTGGGCCGAAGATATTCTGCATCAGCGGCCATGTGGAGAAACCCGGTGTCTATGAACTCCCGATGGGGACGAAACTCAGGGACATCATATATACGCACTGCGGCGGCATTAAGGGCGGGAAAAAGCTCAAGGCAGTAATACCAGGAGGAATTTCAACTCCGGTGCTGCCTCCTGACAAGATAGACTGCCCGATGGATTTCGTCAATATGCCGAAGCACGGCAGCATGCTGGGTTCAGGCGCTGTCATTGTCATGGACGATTCCGTATGTATGGTCAGGGTATGCCACAGGGCCCTCAGATTTTTCGAGCACGAATCCTGCGGCAAGTGTACACCTTGTCGTGAAGGGACCGGCTGGCTCAGGGCCATACTCGGTCGCATCGAAGAGGGTGAGGGCATGGAAGGTGATATAGACATGCTCCTTGCTGTGGCGGCAAACATGCTCGGCAAGACCTTCTGCCCGCTTGGCGATGGGGCCGCATCAGTTGTTCAGAACTTTATCAGGTATTTCAGGCCTGAGTTCGAAGAGCATATCAAGGCACGGAAGTGTACGGTTAACGGATAAGACCATGATTAAGATCACGATAAATGACAGAGAGATAAAGCTTGAAAAGGCCATGACAGTCCTGGAGGCGGCGCGTTCAGCAGGCATCAGGATTCCAACGCTCTGCTGGCATGAGCAGCTTGAGAAGTATGGTGGATGCAGACTTTGCCTTGTAGAGGTCGAGAAGATGCCGAGGCTCCAGACAGCCTGCACGCTTATGGTGACTGACGGCATGGTTGTAAGGACAGAGACAGAGCAGATCGCGGACGTCCGGCGCGGCATACTCGAGTTTCTGCTTATTAATCATCCACTGGACTGTCCCTATTGCGACAAGGCCGGCGAGTGCGAACTTCAGGACCTGGTTGAAAAGTACGGGCCCGCAAAGGGAAGGTTCAGGGAAAAGAAAAGAAAAGTACCTGAGAGTCTTGAAGATCCCGTTATTGTAAGGAACATGGAACGGTGCATTATGTGTACGCGCTGCGTCAGGATGTGCGATGGCGCCCAGGGAGCGTCAGCTATCGCTGTCATCGACAGGGGAGGCCATTCCCACATCGAGCCTTTTTCTGGCGGCAGGTATGATTGTGAGTACTGCGGTAACTGCGTATCAGTCTGTCCTGTTGGCGCAATCATGTCGAGGCTCCACAGGCACAGTTACAGGCCATGGCAGGTGAAGGAGCAGTATGAGACAATCTGCCCCTACTGCGGAGTGGGGTGCACGG
>JAGVHR010000122.1 GCA_020056455.1 Thermodesulfovibrionales bacterium | reverse complement strand
CAAAGGCAAGCATTTAAGATTGTCATCCTCGGGCTTGACCCGGGGATCCAGGGGCTTTTCAACAATAATACGAAAGACACAAAATATTAGAGACTTAAACTCCTGTTACAAATAGTCGCTGTCCCTGTTACTCGCCCTCTAAATCAGAACCGTGCCCATTTCTGCCCTTATCTGCTGATGCTGAACTGTTTTTATGCAAATGCAGGGCAAGGTAATAATAGGTTCATAAGTAATCGAAAGAGACCCTTCGACAGGCTCAGGGTGACCGGTCATGGTGAGCTTGTCGAACCATCCCGGAGGCTTACAAAAACTTTTGCACTCATTAATAATACTGCGGCATTTATTGTGGGCAGGTGCTTTAAAATTGTAGCACCCTGATTATTCCTTTAAATCAGTTAGTTACATGACTTAATGAATCCTGTTGCTGGAATCCAATTGAAATTTATTATTTATGGCACTCATATCCCATTGAAATTAAATGATTAATATATTGGCATGGAAATCGCTATTAGGTTTACACATCAAGTTTGCCTTTTATGTACAGAGGAGAAAATGAACAAGTTCAAAATACTTATTGCCGATGATGAAGAACTTATACTGTGGTCCATGGAAAAGAAGCTTTCGAAAAAGGGCTTCGATGTTGTCGTGGCAACAAACGGTAGGGAAGCGGTGGAAAAATATTCCGCCGGCCACATTGACCTCGTTTTGATGGACTACATGATGCCGGTCATGAATGGCCTGGACGCCTTGAACGAGATAAGGAAAAAAGACAAGAGCGCCATGGTAATCATCATAACCGCGGTCAATGATGCTGAAGCTGCTGTCAAGGCAATGAAATGCGGGGCGCTTGATTATATTATAAAGACACAGAACCCGGAGCAACTGCTGACTTCAGTAGACAACGCACTGGAGACGATTATATCCAGACAGCAAACCCAAGCCAATGGGGCTGTCTCCGGCTGCAATAATGCAGACATAGTCTACGCCTCTGAGAAGATGAAAAATCTGATCAGTATAGTTTCAAAGGTCGTGGTCAGCGATACGGCAACCTTGCTCCTTCAGGGTGAGAGCGGGACCGGGAAGAATTTGATCTCCAGGGCGATCCATAATGGCAGCAGCAGAAGCAACAGGCTTTTTGTTGAAGTGGATTGCAGCTCCCTTTCCTCTCATCTTCTCGAGAGCGAACTTTTCGGTCATGAAAAAGGCTCTTTTACAGATGCCAAACTTCAGAAACAGGGTCTTTGTGAGATTGCCGAGGGCGGCACTATTTTTCTCGATGAGATCGGCGAAATGGACATCAACATACAGGCCAAATTGCTCAAATTCATCGAGGAGAAAAAATTCCGCAGAGTTGGAGGGACTAAAGATATCCATGTAGACGTACGCATAATAGCTGCAACCAATAAAGACCTGGCAACAGCGGTCAAACGAAATGAGTTCAGGTCTGACCTTTATTACAGGTTGAATGTAATCGCAATACGTATTCCGCCGCTGAGGGACAGAAAAGATGATATTATGCCGTTAGCTATGCATTTTCTGAATATATACAGCAGGAAATCCGGAAAATCCATTACGTCTATCCCTTATGATGTCGAAAAGGCCCTCTTTGAGCACGACTGGCCGGGGAATATACGGGAACTGAAAAATGTCATCGAAAGAGGAGTCTTGCTTTCATCCGGTCAATCACTTGACAAGGATGCCCTTTTTTATGAATCTGAACTGACAAACCACGTTGATGAGAAAAAAGACCTGGCGCCCATGTTCATGGAATCCGGCATTTCCCTGGAAAAGGTGGAGAGTAATATTATTGAGCAGGCGCTCCATCGCTCGGAAGGCAACCAGAGCCAGGCGGCAAGACTGTTGAACATAGGCAGAGATTGCTTGAGACGCAAGATGAAAAAATATGGACTGTTTGACAGGATCGATAATGACGATGCTCTCCTTATTTTTAGCGCTGCCTGTGAAAAAGGCACATAACTGACAGCGCTCTCTTTCCCCTGTGTTCCGCATATTGGCGCATAATCGCAGTAGACCTGGCCGTGCTGACTGAGCAAGGCCGCAAGGTCTACCTTGCAATTGCATAAAATATATCAGCTGAAAGCAGTAAGCCTGCAAGGTTCACTTTATTACCGCTCAAGATTCAGGTATTATATAAAACAATATTTTCAAGGAGTGTATGAATGGCAGATTATAAAGATAAGAATGTATTTGAGAAAATATGGGGCATCTTTGCCTCTGTCAAACTGGCAGTTGTCCTGTTCGCGCTCATATCTGCGACATCGGTCGTAGGCACACTCCTCGAACAGCAGGCAGATCCTGAAAAGAACATCAAGATCCTGATAAAGATGTTCGGCTTTGACCACTCGATTGCGCACAATGTGTTAGGCGTGCTTGACAGACTCGGTTTTACGGATATGTACCATTCATGGTGGTTTCTCGCGTTCCTGCTCCTGTTTTCCGCTAACCTCATAATCTGCTCTCTTGACCGGCTGCCGCACGTATGGAAGCTCGTGCAGGAAAAGATAAGGCCTGTTCCGGCCGACTATATCGAAAAAATGTCTATAAAGAGCACGGTCAACCTCAAAGGCAATGCCTCTGGTGTCAGGGATGCTGTCATCTTTGCAATGGGAAAGATTGGTTTTAAGCCTTCAGAAACTTCCGGGGAACAGACAAATCAGCTATACTCGGAAAAAGGCAATTATTCGAGGCTCGGTGTTTATATTACACATCTGAGCATCCTTATAATACTGGCCGGCGCGATCATCGGTTTATTTTTCGGATATAACGCATTTCTGAATCTGCCGGAGGGAGAGACATCTTCTGTAGCATACAGGGACCAGGGGATAGAGGTGCCGCTCGGTTTTGAGTTGCGCTGCGATGATTTCGAGGTGGAATATTATCCGAACTCTGAAATGCCGAAATCCTATAAAAGCAGGCTTGTGGTCCTGAAAAACGGACAGGAAGTCATGAGAAAATCCATAGTTGTAAATGACCCCTTGAAATTCGAGGGCATAACCTTCTATCAGGCGAGTTTCGGCCTGGTGCCCAACGGCATGGGCAGGGGTGTTATTATCCTGCAGGCTACATCAAGAGACGGCAGGACAGAGCAGGTCAATATAAAGGTCGGCGGCAGGTTCACCATTCCCGGCACCACTGTTGAGGCCCAGGTTACGGACTTCAGTCCTGCGCTTGCCTTTGACGGAAGCGGCAAGGCCTACACCTTTGCGGAGCAGATGGTCAACCCTGCGGTCTACATTATTTTCTCAGACAACGGGGTAAGAAAATTTTCCGGGTGGCTTGCCAAACGGTATCCGGAAACATGGAATCTGCCTGACGGCAACAAGGTTGAGTTGCTCGATTTCTGGGGAGTTCAGTATACTGGTATGCAGGTTCGGAAAGACCCTGGTGTAATCATCGTTTATCTCGGCTGCATCATCATGGCAATAGGTCTGTACATGACCTTTTTCATGAGCCACAAACGAATCTGGGTCATGCTCAGAGATGAGAAGAACACAGTGAAGATAATCATCGGAGCCTCTGCCAACAGAAACAAGGCATCGCTGGAAAGAAAAATCGAAAAACTCACGCATCTGCTCCAGTCCGGGCAAGAGGGAGGTAAATAGGATGGAAAGTTCGGTCTTCTTCGGATTAGCAACCATAGCATATATCTTTGCCATGGTCCTCTATATTTCGTATCTTGCGTTTAGAAAAAGCGCGATCGGCACAGTGGCAACAACCGTAACCATTACAGGCTTCATCCTGCAGACGCTTGCTCTTCTGCTTCGCTGGGCTGAATTCAAGGAGATCGGGCAGATGGGCTGGCTCCGTGCCGTCCCTCTTACAAATCTCTACGAATCTCTGATATTCTTCGTCTGGTGCCTCATCCTCGCTTATCTCATCATTGAATTCAGATATAAAAACAGAAGCTTCGGCGCGTTTGTAACACCTGTTGCCGCATTGGCCCTTGCTTTTATTGATATTTCCGGCATGTCGAAAAATATACAGCCGCTCGTACCTGCGCTTCAGAGCAACTGGCTT
>JAGVHR010000183.1 GCA_020056455.1 Thermodesulfovibrionales bacterium | reverse complement strand
GCAATAATTTCAACCACAGGAATACATTGAGTATTTCGAGGATTGAAATTTGAGCCTGACGCAGTAATCGGGCAAAAGGGGGTGTTATGCAAAGCTCTCATTAAGATAACCAATGAAGCACGATTGACATAGGGAAATGGAAAAGATAAGGCTTCTATGCTGCATTCATGATTTCAGAGGACGAGGGGCCGAAAAATTGCTTTTCACCTTGCTTCAGAAATTTAACAGGGAGAAATACCACATTGGTGTCTTTGTTTATCATGACACATTCAGACTTGAGATACCAGGAGACGTCGAACTTTTATCTGCCCACTTGCCCCCCGCTGATGCTTCTACGAGCTTGCTTACTATTTTCCGGATGAACATTCTGAAAATGTTTGCCCTTAGTAAGGCGCTTAGCACCTTTCAGCCCGATGTGGTCTTGTCCGTGGCAGGCACAAATATAGCGCTGATAATCGCCAAATATCTGTTTTATCGAAAAACGAAAACAATTCTTTCCGAGCATACTCTTCCTTCAGCGCATACGAAGGAAACAAAAAGCCCAGCGCTCAGGTTTTTAATCAACAGATTAATTACACTCACCTATTCGCGAGCAGATTTACTGATTGTCCCTTCGAAGGGAGTTCTTGATGATCTTCAGCGGCATTACCGGATGATGCCTGAAAAGATAAAAGTCATTCCTGTGCCTTTAGATATAAAAGGAATTCAAGATAGATCAAGGGAAGTTTCTGAATATGTTTTTCCTGACGGTGAATATTATAAGATCGGTTTTGTAGGGAGTCTCTCAAGAGAGAAAAACGTTACGTCACTCTTGAAAGCGCTTTCAATATTAAGAAAACAGGGGTTGGACATCCGATTGTTCATCGTCGGAGAAGGGCCCGAAAAGAATTTTTTACAGGACCTTGCCAAAAAACTGGCGGTTGAGTCTTTTGCACATTTCTTGGGGTATCAGAATAATCCATATGCCATTATGAAGAATTTCGATGTAGTAATCATGCCCTCATTTTATGAAACCTTTTCGTACGTCATGGTTGAGGCGATTGCCTGCGGCGTTCCGGTTATCTCGACCCGGTGGAAGGGATGCGAAAACATTTACAGGAATATGGAGAACTGTCTGCTTGTTCCCGTGAATGATCATGGTGAGCTTGCCTGTGCGATCAAGAGATTGATTGACCAAGAGGAGCTTAGAAGCAGCCTGGTGGAAAGGGGAAAAGAACTCGTCCGGAAGTGTGAAGTGAATGCGGTATTGGAACAGTATGACGAAGCGATAAAAGGCGTTCTTGGCTGACTCTCACGCCGGAAATAGTGCCTGCAATGGTGAACAGGGCCTTGGGATTTGAATTGCCGAGCGAGCAACCCTCATCAAGGGATTAAGACGAGAACAAGGAGAGTGAAGTGCCGGAGGACACATCATGGTTACGGTAAAGTGTAAAGCGCTTGTTCAGGAGTTTCTTATGAGCCAAGGTCTTGTCCTCACCATGACGATGAGGTACCTCCGCAGAAAGAGGAACATTTTTCTGCCCGCCTATGCCGGAGATTACGTGCGAAATTCTTCACTCGAACTAGTTGCCCATGAGATCAGCGCCAGAAAGATACGAGGTAGCGTTGCCGAGTTGGGCGTATACAAAGGCGAATTCGCAAAGATTATCAATGAAGCCTTTCCTGACAGAAAGCTTTATCTCTTCGATACGTTTAAAGGGTTTGACCCGCATGACGTGTCAGTAGATAAAAATAGAGCCTATTCGTCGGGAAGACAGGATTTTTCAAAAACAAGTATTGAAGTGGTTCTGAAGAAAATGAAGTACCCGGAAAATTGCATAGTCAAGCCGGGATATTTCCCGGAAAGCGCAAGTGATGCGGAGGATGAATTCGCCTTTGTCAGCATCGATGCCGATTTATTTCAGCCCATCTATGATGGCTTGCAGTTCTTTTTTCCAAGGTTGGTGCGAGGAGGGTTTATTTTCGTGCACGATTATAATAACGAAGAATATAAAGGGGCCAATGCGGCAGTCAGACAGTATTGTGAGGAAAAGAATATTGCATATTTTCCTCTAACTGACGCCTGCGGATCAGCCATAATAGCGAAGTGATTGCCTTTCAAGAAAGAAACGAACACTTTGCCTTGTAGGCGAGGAGGAGGGACAAAGCTCTGGAAAAAGTAAATCGGGATTGCCGTCATTTTCGCGGAGACATCCCCTGCAAGCCTCATAAGAGAGAAGGAGTCCACTGCGAGAGATGCCCTCATTATGCTCCGATCGCGGAACGCATTCTCATCATCAAGCTCGGCGCTGTCGGCGACGTTATCCGGACCACGCCGTTGCTGACTCGTCTCCGTCAGGCTTATCCCCAATCAGAGATTACCTGGCTGACTCTCACGCCGGAAATAGTGCCTGCAGTAGTGGACAGGGCCTTGGGATTTGAATTGCCGAATATCGTCTCGCTCCTTGCCGATCAGTTTGACCTCCTCATCAATCTCGACAAGGACAGGGAGGCGATTGCGCTGGCTGAAAAGATTTCTGCAAAGAGCAAAGAGGGGTTCGGAATGGATCCGCAAACGGGTAAGTGCGTCCCCTTAAATGAAAGAGCCCGGCATAAATGGATGACAGGCCTCTTTGACGATATCAATAAGGCCAACAGAAAAAGTTATCCGCAAGAGATATTTGAACTCTGCGGCTTTGAATTTGGGGGGGAAAGGTACATCCTCGATGTTGAGGACCATCGATGGAGCATAACTGAACCTCATCCGCTTATTGGGCTCAACACCGGCTGCGGCGGGCGCTGGACTACCCGCCTCTGGCCGGATAGTCATTGGATTGAACTCATCACCCGATTGAAATCATCAGGGAAAGGCGTACTCCTCTTAGGTGGACCGCAGGAACATGAAAAAAATGTTCATCTGGCCTCGGCCACAGGCACTGCGTATCTGGGAACATTTCCCTTAAAACAGTTCATCAGTTTGATGTCGCAGTGCGATATTGTGGTCACTGCGGTGACAATGGCTCTGCACATCGCCATCGGCCTCGGCAAGAAATTGATCCTCTTCAACAATATTTTCAACCGGAACGAATTTGAATTATATGGATTAGGCGAGATTCTGGAACCGCCTGTTGACTGTAAAGGGTGTTTCAAAAGTGCATGCGAGCAAAATTGCATGTCGCTCATCGAACCGGCGGAAGTCTGCTCTGCAATACAGAGACTCGTACATTGAGAATCATCTTTATCAGCCTCTTTTTGCCGCAGGAAAAGGCATACCATGCAGGAGGCAGGTATGTTTTTGAGATTATAAAAAACATGTCATTACGGCATGATATTTATCTTGCGACGAGGCTGGATGAGAATGAAATCGAGTTGCTGGAGAATCTAAAACCCTTCTGCAAAAAAGTTTATTCCTATACTTATCCAAGTTTTGAAAAGAGAGGCTTCATAGACAAAATAAGGCTCGGCTTTAATTATATTAGATTCAGCCTTTATGCTAATAAACTGATTCATCAAGGCAACTTCGATATCGTCCAGGTAGAATGGGTGGAAACTGCCCTGATGATGAAACGAGGCAAGGCGCCGATGATTCTCGACGCGCACGACGTCATTACCAAGCCGGCGGGGCGGGTTTTAAAGCACGCCACCGGCATAAAGCGCCTTCTGGCGTGGTTTAGATACATTGTAATTAAGAACATTGAACTTGGGATCGCAAAAAAGTTTGACATGATTCTCACCCGTTCAGACTATGACAGGAAATATTTGTTGAACCTGCAGCCCACGTTGAAGGTGAAAACAGTCTCTCACCCAGCCGGTCTGGATATAACCGACAGGGTTTTCGAACGTCAAAAAAATACGCTACTGTTTCTTGCCTCATATAAATACCACCATACGAATGTAGACGCTGCGCTCTACTTATATAAGGAGATATGGCCGCTTATTCGCATGGTCATTCCCGATGCGGTTTTTATCATCGCGGGCTATGGTCCCCCGGAAGAACTGACCTCGCTTACCCAAAAAGATTCGCAGGTCCTTGTGACAGGGTTTGTAGATGATCTCGACGAATGTTACAAGAAAGCCGCGGTTTTCGTTGCGCCCATTTTGACCGGCGGCGGCATCATTGTCAAAATCCTGGATGCCCTGGCGGCAGGCACGCCGGTGGTAACCACATCTTATGGAAATGAAGGCATCGGCGCGGTGGATGGAAGAGATCTTCTTGTGGCAGACGATCCTCAATCTTTTGCCGGTGCGGTCGTAAAGCTATTGACAGATCGGGGATATGCTGAAAGAATATCATCCAGCGGTCAGGCGTTTGTTAAAGACAACTATGGTCTCGCATCGGTCCTCGATAAGCTCGAATCATCATATCGGGAATTGTCAGGATCAGGGGTCAGGGATCGGGGGTTAGGGATCAGGGGTCAGG
>JAGVHR010000164.1 GCA_020056455.1 Thermodesulfovibrionales bacterium | reverse complement strand
AGGTTGAATTGCTTCGCAAGTTCAGGCGTTATTTTCTGGATCGAAACTCCAAGCCATCCCCTTACAACCTTTCCTTTGCTGACAAGGCTTTCCATGACAGACCTGACCATGTTGCTCGGAATGGCAAAGCCTATACCCTGATAGCCGCCGCTGGTAGTGTAAATTGCGGTATTGATGCCGACAAGTTCGCCCCTGACATTTACCAGAGCGCCTCCGGAGTTGCCTGGATTGATTGCTGCATCTGTCTGGATAAAATCCTCATAATCAGCAATGCCTACATTTGCCCTGCCGAGGGCGCTGACAATACCCATGGTGACGGTCTGATTAAGTCCATAGGGATTTCCAACAGCAAGGACCACTTCGCCGACCTGGAGGTAATCTGAATTGCCCCATGAGACTGAGGGCAGGTCCTTTGCTTCTATTTTCAGTACGGCGATCTCGGTCTTTGGGTCTGATCCGATGACCTTTCCGGTGAACCCCTTCTTGTCGGCAAGGGTTACCTTGATCTCATCAGCCTCTTTTATGACATGAGAATTTGTAATGATATAGCCGTCTGAGGACACAATTACACCGGAGCCGAGACCTGCTGTCTTGTGCTCCCTTGGCTGGTTCCTGCGTCCAGGCTGATCGCCAAAAAACCTTCTGAAAAAAGGATCATCAAGGAACGGGTCAGCCCCGCCTGATATTTTGACTGTCCTTGTCGTGGATATATTGACGATTGCAGGTTTGACTGCTGAGGTGACTTCTGCCATTGCTTTGCCTGTGCGCGTAAGCAGGTCAACAGACTGTTCCGAAATGATATGGTTGTCAGCTCCGGCAGCCAGGACGAAACAGGGCAGGCAAAGCGCTGACCCTGATAGCAGCAGGATTGCGAGGCAGACCTTTTGGGCAAAACGAACTTGATGAAAGAACATGGTTCCCTCCTCTGTCTGGATTTGGATTCTAATGTCAAGAGTGTTTAGTGATTAGTTTAAAACAATTCGATGATTTCATAAAGTAAACACGCAGGTCAGGAGAAAGTTTCATTCTGCATTGACATGTCCGGTTCAGATGACTATATTGATGAGGCTTCCCCTGTTTTTTGCCGGGTTTTCCTGGACATCGAAGGCTGTCTTGAACCATGCAATGAGCCTGTGGTCCCAATTTCTCATACGGCTCATGTATTCCAATGAAATGCCGGGCGCCTCTTCAGAAGGGTGTTGTTCGTTGTGCCTGTCCTGAAATGAGCTGCTGAGCGCAGCGCCATCCTCTTTCCTCAGGCCGACAGGAACAGTCGCCTCTTTATTTGTCTTGACAACGAGTGCCCGGTCTGCAGGGTTGCGCCTTGTCTTTTCAAGCTCTTCGTGGGACAAGGCAACAGCCTCAGCAGGAACATTCTGCGGTAAATACGGCCTGAAAGAAGGCCGGAAATATGAATTTGCTGCTGCATCAATATTCACGTTACAGGCGCCTCATCTATATTTTATCACGATCCTAAAATCCCAGATCGTCTTCCACTGTTGTTTTCCCTTCAGCCTGTTGATCCATTTCAGACAAAACCTTTTTGACCTCATCTTCCGCTGCCCGGAGTTTTTCCCTGCAGAAGGTGATGAGCTGGGATGCCCGCTTTATCTTTTCAGCCAGTACGTCAACGTCCGCTTCTTCTGATTCGATTTCCCCGACGATTTTTTCAAGCTCATTCAAAGCCTGGGAGTAAGTCATTTCCCTGCTTTTTGCCATTATCTCCTGTCTCCTTTCCCGACTGTACTGTACTGGTTATTGTGCCGTTATGCAGGCGCGTATCTATGGACATGCCTTTCTTTAATAATACTGCGTTTTTTACGATTTTTCCTTTATGGAGTGTGATGCTGAAACCCCTCTTTAATATATTCTCAGGATCAAGGTGACGCAATGCCAGCTCCGTACTGCTGAAACGGTCCTTTTCGCGTTGAAAACGCTGCCTCAAAAGGCCTTTCATGTCGCGGTGCAGCGTAAGCAGCCTGTTTCTATGCAACATGGTTACCTGAATCGGTACAAGTGACAGCCTCTGTGCCAATGACGTCAACCTTATTCTTTCGTTTTTCAGGAACAGCCCGCCATGTGTCACAAGCTTTCTTTCAAGGCTGAGGAGGCATTCTTCAAAGCTTCTCACCCCTGAGACGAGAAACCCTGCAACAGCAGTCGGGGTCTTCAGTTTCGTATGCGCTGTCATATCAACCACTGTATCGTCTTTTTCGTGGCCAATACCTGTAATAACAGGCAGCGGGAATGCGGCAACCTCTTTTGAAAGAGGATAGCCGTCAAAACAGTTCAGGTCTATTACTGAGCCGCCGCCCCGAATGATCACAACGAGATCAAAATTGGACTGCTGCTTACGGATACTGTTCAATGCAGCAATGACTGAAGCCTCTGCCTCCCGGCCCTGCATCAGCGCCGGGAAGAGGGTATGCACGAATCGGTAGCCGTAGGGGTTGCCGTCGAGATGGCTGAAAAAGTCCTCATAACCGGCAGCAGTGGGCGATGAGATAACTGCTATTTTCTGGGGCACGAGCGGCAACTCAAGAGATTTGTTCCGGTCCATGAGGCCCTCTTTCCTGAGCCGGTCAATGACCTCTTTTTTCTTTCTGGCCATCTCCCCCATTGTATAAACAGGATCAATGTCGCGTACGTTGAGGCTGAGTCCATAAACCTCATGGAAGGTGATTGAGGCAAGAAAGAGTATCTTCATGCCCTGCCGGAGAGACTCGTTTGTCGCCTTTCTGAACCGGCTGCTGATACCCCGGTATTCGTATACCCATATGGTCCCCCTGATCTGGGCTATAGTGGAGTTGTCTTCCTTTTCGATCAATTCAAGGTAGCAATGGCCCTTCTGGTTTTGCCTGATGTCTGCGATCTCGGCAACTACCCAATACATCTCTGGCAGTGCATCCATAATTGCTGATTTTATCAGGCTGTTCAGTTTAGACAGGCTGATAAATGGTTTTTCGTTTGTAAGATCCTTCATGTTTTCTTAAATGATTATGTGTACGAAACTGAGTTGCAGGATGAAATTAACACGGGTTTGCAAAAAGCTCCGGAGGCAAGGCGCGCATGCTTCGACAGGCGCATCATGATAGTCGAAGAGCCTGCCCTGAGCGAGTCGAAGGGAGTTTTGCAGCGCAATGCAGTATACGGACTTTTTGCGATCCGGTTTATTTCACCATTGACTTCAACTTCTCGATCTCAGCCTTCACCTGGGGGGCGTCAGGTGCGTTTGGAGCGAGGGCCAGGACCTTTTCAAACGCCT
>JAGVHR010000102.1 GCA_020056455.1 Thermodesulfovibrionales bacterium | reverse complement strand
TCACTCCACGCCTGAGCATCTTCTCCTCATGAAATGATGTCAGCACCTGTCCTATATCCGCAAAGGCGTCAGGGCTGTTTCTCACGATTTCGCCAAGAATTTCCGGGGCGCTGCCAGGCCCGTTGCCTGACTCATCCCTCATCATCCAGAGGAAGCGCTGGCTTAGATTCCTGATAAGTTCAACGTTGGTCTTTGCGATCTCACCTGACGCTATACCTAAAGTTTCTATGGCCCTCCAGCTGAGCACCGCTTCCTTGTCATAGACAAGGGAAATGAGCATTCTGATAACACCTCTGTCCTTTTTCACTGCCTCAATAACCGGCTGAAGCTGATTTGATCCCAATAGTTCCATGATCTCGGTTTTTCTCATCTATTTCCTGCCTTTTTTATACAACGCAGCGCGTCTTATCATGCCCTCAGCCCATTCAGGAGATCCCAGCGCATGAAGGTGCGTATAAGTCGCAAGAACATTCTTGTACCATACACCGTCAAGGCCATTACTGATCCCCTCACCCCGTTGCATTCTAAAGGCAAACTTCATCCGCCTTCTTCCATTACCTCCGCTGCCCTCAGGGCTTTCAATTGCCCTTGAATAGTGAAATTCATGCCCTCTCAGTACTGTGCCTTTTTTATAAAAGGGGTTGGCATTGCGTACTTTTACGATGGTGTAGCCATGGGCCTGAGGTTTTTTCCCGAGACTGAACCTGAGCGGAAATATGCCTGTCATTGGATAGGTCTTATTGTCAAGCAACAGCGCATCTCCGAGATACATAAGACCTCCGCACTCTGCATACACAGGCAACCCCTCCTCAATCGCGCTCTTTAAGGAAGTCCTGAATGAGCTGTTGCGTGCCAGGGCAATTGCATGGGTTTCAGGGAACCCGCCGCCTATATACAGGGCGTCGATTTCAGGCAGCTTCTTTGCCTTTAAGGCGCTGATTTCGGTCAGGACAGCCCCTTGTTTCTCAAGCTCCTCAAAGTTTTCAGGATAGTAGAATTGGAACGCAGAGTCGCGGATAATACCGATACGCACGCTGGGGTTGAGGGCTGGGGGCAGGGGACAGGTTTTGCCTGTCTCTGATCTCATACGCCTCGGCCCACCTGCTATTGCCATTTCCCAAATCCTGTCAAGGTCAAGATATTTCTCTGCTATCTCAGCTGTAGCGCTGATTGCTTCTCCGACTTCGGGATGTTCCTGAAAAGGCGTAAGCCCCATATGCCGCTCAGACAGCTGTTCACCCCGAAGCCTTGGAATGGCCCCGACAACAGGTACCTTGCAGTACCTTTCAACCGCTTCCCGGATAACATTTTCATGCCGCAGGCCTGAAAACCTGTTCAGGACAACTCCAAGGATCTTTACTGACGGATCGAATTTAATCATGCCAAGGAGCATGGCTGCCGCTGTCCTCGTGACCTTGGTGCAGTCGAGCACCAGGATAACCGGAGCATTGAGAGTTTTCGCAAGCTCAGCAGTGCTGTATGTGCCTTCTGCATCCATGCCGTCATACAGACCCCTGTTGCCTTCAATAACAGCGCAGTCTGCCCTGCCGAAATGCCCGCGGAATGAAGACAACAGCTTCTCCTTTGTGATCAGAAACGGATCAAGGTTAAAACAGGGATGCTTTGCTGCAGAAGACAGCCAGCCGGCGTCAATATAATCAGGCCCTTTTTTAAAGGGGACAATTGCGCGGCCTTTCCTGACCCATGCGGCAATGATGCCGAGGGAAACCGTAGTCTTCCCTGACCCGCCTCTCATGCCTGCAACGATTATTCGTGGGTAATTCGATCTCATCAAGAAGTTGGCTGACTCTGTAATAATTCACATGAAAGGCAAATTCCTCACAAGTGTTGTTTATTTTACCTGTAGTTAGCCCACGTGAGCAACCTAACTGAAAATGTTCAATAAAAAACCTTACTGACGGCTTCGTAAAAAGTCCTTTATGTCTTTTTGCGAGTCAGCCAATGCTGGAATTAAGCGTAATCTGCATGCTACAATATCGCATCTTTTTTCCCACGGAGAAAATAATGGCTGAAGTCGTCCCTTTCAAGGGGGTACTGTTTAATGTGCTGAAGGTGTCCAAAGGCTCTGGGGAAGAGCTTCTTGCGCCTCCCTACGATATCATCTCCCCTGAAAAACGGCATCAGCTCTATGAAAAAAGCCCCTATAACATTGTCAGGGTCGACTTCGGCATAAAAACCTCCGGGGACGATGAACAGGACAACAGATACTCAAGGGCAAAGGCATTGCTTGATACATGGTTAAAGGAACAAGCCCTTGTGACAAACAGGACGCCCGGCTATTTCGCATATGAAATAACCTATGCTGTTGATGGAAAAGCGCTGACACTAAGAGGGTTCCTCGGACTGGTCAGGCTTGAACCGTTTGGAAAAGGCAATATCCATCCTCACGAATATACCCACTCAAAACCAAAGAAAGACCGGCTTGAACTTATGCGGGCCTGCGAGGCAAATATCAGCCCCATATTTTCAATCTATAACAGCCCTGAGAAAAAAGCATCGAGCCTGCTTGCAGACGTTGCAGGTACAAAGCCCTATATCGAGGCAGCAGAGGACAATGGTTCCATTCACAGACTCTGGCCAATAGAGGACAGGGTATCTGTCGATACAATTACCCTGGAGCTTGCAGACAAGGCTGTTTTTATTGCTGATGGCCACCACAGGTATGAGACTGCGCTGGAATATCAGAAGGAGATGCGGAAGAAAGAGGGTATTTCGGACAAACCGAAACCGTATGACTATGTACTCATGTTTTTTGCCAACATGGCTGATGAAGGCCTTACCATCCTGCCCACACACAGGCTTGCAAAAGACCTCCCCGGGGATGCCCTTGATCTTCTGTCAACGGACTTTGATATAGAGAAGATGGATTTAAAGACGGATATCACCGGCACAATTGCCGGCAAGCGGGATGTCTACGGGTTCTATACCGGCGGCGAAACATGGTATTGTCTAAGCTATAAAGGCGAGGGCATACACGGGGTCCCTCCTGTTTTAAAAGATCTTGATGTGACGGTCCTGCATGACCTTATCTTCAAGCAGCTCCTTGACATTGAAAATGTTTCCTATGAGATGGATGTTCAGAAATGCCTGCAGGCAGTGCAGTCAGGCGAGTTCAGAGCTGCTTTTTTTCTGAACCCCACGGGTGTCTATGATGTGGAGAGGGTCGCCCTTGCCTCTTTGCGCATGCCGCCAAAATCAACATATTTTTATCCCAAGCTTATGACCGGAATGGTTCTTAATATATTTAAAAACTCTTTATAACGGAGGTCCAAATGTCATTACGCGTTGCAATCAATGGTTTCGGAAGGATCGGCAGAAATTTTTTCAGGACAAGCAAAGGAATAACGGATTTTGAGATCGTTGCCATAAACGATCTTACTGACGCGCCTTCTCTTGCTCATCTCCTGAAGTATGACTCGGTACACGGCATATTCAATGCAAACGTCAGCGCAAAAAACAGCAGTCTTGTCGTTGACGGCAGAGAGATCATGATATCTGCCGAGACTGCTCCGGAAAAACTGCCCTGGAAGGACCTGAAGGTGGATGTGGTAATTGAATCAACAGGCCGGTTTACGGACCGGGCCGGCGCAGAGAAACACCTCGCAGCAGGGGCACAGTGGGTCATCATATCGGCCCCGGCAAAGGACCCTGACATTACGGTCTGCCTCGGCATTAACGATGAGGACCTTGACCCGGCAAAGCACAAAATCATATCGAACGCTTCCTGCACCACGAACTGTCTTGCACCGATCGCCAAAGTGCTGCTTAAGGAATTCGGCCTTGTTCACGGACTAATGACTACGGTCCACTCCTATACCAATGACCAGAGGATCCTCGATCTGCCGCATAAAGACCTGAGAAGGGCCCGTGCCGCAGCTGTCTCAATGATCCCCTCTACAACCGGAGCGGCAAAGGCAATCGGTCTTGTATTGCCCGAGTTGAAAGGCAAGCTTGACGGCTTTGCAATCAGGGTCACAACGCCTAATGTTTCGGTCGTTGACCTTGTGGCGGAACTCGGCAGGGATGTGACCCCTGAGGAGATCAACGCCGCCATGAAGAAATGGGCCGAAGGTCCGATGAAGGGTATTCTCCAGTATTGTGACGAACCGCTTGTCTCGGTTGACTTCAACGGCAATCCCCATTCCTCAATCTTCGATGCCACACTTACCAAGGTCATGGAAGGAAAGATGGTAAAGGTCATTTCCTGGTATGACAATGAGTGGGGCTACAGCTCGCGCCTGCGCGACATGATTATCCAAATAAATAAAAAAAGAGGGTAACAGCCTATGGCCAGAAAGAATGAGAGTCCGGTCCCGATCAAGGACGTCCTGGGAAAACTATCGATCGATGAGCTGAGACTAAAGAGCAAGAGGGTATTCATCCGCGCTGACTTTAATGTGCCCCTTGACGACAACCTCAGGATAACGGATGACAGCAGGATCCGCTCGACCGTACCTACGATCAACTATGCGATCGACGAAGGCGCCAGGGTGATCCTGGCTTCCCATCTCGGCAGGCCTAAAGGAAAACCTGATCCCCGGTACAGCCTCGCTCCGGTTGCAAAGAGACTCCAGAGGCTCCTTGACAAGGATGTGACCTTTGCCCCTGACTGCATTGGCTCCCAGGTTGAAGGCCATGTGGCCAAAATGAAGGACGGCGATGTCCTTCTCCTTGAAAATCTGAGATACCATCCTGAAGAAGAGAAGAACGACGAGGAATTCTCAAAGAAGCTTGCAGGCCTTGCTGATTATTTTATCAATGATGCCTTTGGCGCTGCGCACCGGGCACATGCCTCGACCGTCGGCATCGCGAAATTCCTTACGTCAGCCGCCGGCTTCCTGATGAAAAAGGAGATTGAATATCTTAAGGGGGTCGTGGATAATCCGATCCGGCCCTTTGTAGCCATCCTCGGGGGCGCCAAGGTTTCAGGCAAAATCGGGGTGCTTGAGCATCTTGAGGACAAGGTGGACAAGGTCATTGTGGGAGGCGGCATGGCCTTCACCTTTATCAAGGCAATGGGTTATGAGGTAGGCGACTCGCTTGTTGAAGCAGAGATGGTCGAGACCGCTCAGAGGATCAGAAAAAAGCTCAAGACTGCCGGCATTAAGTTCTATCTGCCTGTTGACTGTGTAATCTCACAGAGTCTTGAGCCGGGAGCTGAAACAAAAATAGTGCCGACGATCGAGATCCCAAAGGGATGGAAGGCGCTCGATATAGGCCCTGCAACAGTGAAACTCTTTTCAGAGGCCCTTGAAAACGCAAAGACAATCCTCTGGAACGGGCCTATGGGGGTCTTCGAAATAGATGCCTTCTCGCGAGGAACGTTTGCCATAGCAAACTCTGTTGCAGATGCCTATGCGCTGACAATCGTAGGCGGCGGTGACACTGACCTTGCTGTGCACCGTGCCGGAGTGACAAATGCCCTGTCCTTTATTTCAACAGGCGGGGGCGCATCGTTACAGCTTCTCGAAGGCAAGGAACTGCCGGGCATAGCAGCGCTCACAGACAGAACGACCGAATAGCTTTCAGCATCCAGGGGCAAAACAAAAAGGCAGGGGTCTGAACAGTTTCCCTGCCTTTTATTATCTCAAACAAGCGAACTATAATGGTCTGCTAATACCTTCGTACAATCAAATTGCTGCGAGTACCGCATCCGTAACCTTATGGGGAAGCTTCTTGCCGATAGGCGAGAGTATACCCCTCTTCACTTCAACAATTGAAGGAGTTTTGCACTCGAACTCCTTGATGAGGAACGATGACGCCACCTCAGGCTTGATCAGATCTCCGCAGGTAAAGATGTCCACTGCTGCATAGGCATATTCCGGCCATGTGTGGATCGAAAGATGCGACTCCGCAATGATCACCATGCCGCTGATACCGAATGGGTTGAACTCATGAAAGGAGATGTCTACAATCGTGGCCTTTGCTTCTTTGGCTGCAGAAACCAGAGCATTCTTGACCCTGGAAAGGTCCTTGAGAATCTTGGGGTTACAATCCCTCAGTTCCACTAATAGATGGGTACCTAAAGCATGCAATCCTTTACCCCCCTTCGCTAAATGAATTCGACATACCATGCCGCGTAAGTCAGAAATATTACAGCAAAAACACAAATCTTGTCAATAAAAAATCCGGGGACGGGCCTAAGGGATCACCTTATTCAGCTGATATTCGACAATGCCGGAAGCCCCGGCCTTTTTCAGCCTGGGGATAAGTTCACGGACGGTC
>JAGVHR010000142.1 GCA_020056455.1 Thermodesulfovibrionales bacterium | reverse complement strand
TTCATGATAGTGCAGAACGTGGCTACTCGATTGTCAAAGAGCGTTTGTGCACGATGTCGTGGCGGAAAAATCAGTGCACGATGTCTTGGCGGTTATCAATTACGAAATGCAAGGTCGGTTATCGGAACATTGTTCTTCACGGTACCACCTTGATCAACAAATCTCATTTTCGGTCGTGGCGGATCTTTGTAATAATCACAGTTGAGAGTCGGCATGTCAGCCGTCATAATTGTGCCAATCGACGGCCCCGGTGATCCAGGAGGCACGCAGCGCTCCTCAATATGAGTGAAGAGTGCAGCAACGTTTTGTGTGACAGTCTGTGTTAAGACTTCCTTCCATTCTCTGACTGTTACTCTCCCCATAGCTTCAATCGAGGCTTCTTCGAAAATGATATCCTCGACATGAGGCGGCTGAGAAATCTGAGCACCAAGATCAAACGCAACCTTAGCGCCAGGGAATATGATAAGTTCGCCGTCCTTGAAGAGATGTCTTTTTGTAATCAGACCCCTTTCCAGCACCGGCCTGATGCATGTCAAAGAGTCATCATATCCGGCGATGCAAACATTATCGCCGCTCATGGCGGTCACGTCCGTAATTATGAGGGTTTTTCTTGGCATAGTCCCTACAGGTGCTCTATTGTATAATCTGCCAATATTTTTTTCTGCAAGTATTCAGCGGTAAGGCGGCGGTGGCACTTTTCAGCGGTCTTTTCACTGCAGAGGAGAACGGTCGGCCCCTTGAGAAGTTCAGGTTTGACCTTAGTCTCTGCATTTCGCTTCTCCAGGAGAGACAGAAACTCCTTTTCATAGCTCTGCCAGTCTTCATCGGCCTGATACTTTTTCAGCAATTCTTTCGTCGGCGCCAGATCAGTCATGTGATAATACTGGCCGTCCAGTATCGTCCGAACAAAGTAAGATAGGTCCTTCCCCTTAGTAAAGCCGGCAAGCTGGGAGACATTGTTGAGCCGGATATCCAGCAGTATCTTGACCCTGGCTTTCTTCAAGAGAGAGAAGAACTCCTCCGCGCTTTTACCCGCAAACCCAATGGTATATAACTTCTGTTCGTCAGAATTCATAATATGTCCTCCTCTTTATTGCTCCGTCATAATGAGCCAAGCGAACGCCTGCTATGCCTCAGAGAGCCTTGACCAAGTCCTCGCTATTTGCTGTTTTGCCCAAAATCCTTATCCATCCTGGCCAATGCAAGAAAAGACTGCGAAATGGTTTCAATCTCCTTCGTGCTCAACTTCTTGCTTCTTTTATTTTCAACAATATATTCGTAGAGCTGCTCATCTCTGATGCAGTGGATATAACCGGTTGTACCCCATTTTGCCTCGACGTAAGCCGAGGGAAAAGCAAAGACGCCTTGGACATACGGATCAAGAGACGAGAGGACGTTGATCTTCTCCTTGATGCTCATTATTCTTCGAGTGAGATTCTTGATCTCGGTTTTCTGAGTCGGCTTTCCGTTCAGAAGAAGCTCGCCGCTGCCATCAGCCGCGACAACCCCTTTCCAATTTTTTGCATCAATGACATAAGCGCCAGCGGGGCCGATAACAACATGATCGATGTTGCCGAAAGGTGTGCTGAGATCGTGGATCACTCGGTAGTCGTCGGGGAAGCCTTCAAGGATATACCCAATGACCGCCTCACCCATGACGCCTTTCCGAAAGTTTATACGATCCGTCTCAATCGCTTTGAATTTCTTTGCAAAGAATTGCCATAGCAGCAAAAGGAGGGGAAGGACAAGAAGGGTTATTAAGTTCTGGCGTGCCCCCAGCATATAGCCGGACAGGAAGCCAATGCTAATTCCGAAAACATAGAGGAGTAAAAGGAGCCGCAGGAGTTTCTTAGTCGCCTGTTCAGCGACATATCGCCCCGTTTCGCCTAAAACCTTCGCCATTATTCCTTTGCTCCGGCGTTTTTCTCTGCGATTAAAAGCGCACTGATTCCTTTGCTGATGACTTCGTGCAGTAATTTGATGCGGCCAGCGAGCTTTGTTCTATCATCAGACTTCACGGGCTCATGCAATTTGCGGAGCCTTACCAGTTCAGCAAACATGGACATGTCTTTGGGAAGAAAAACAGGATTATGAATTAACTCTTCGTGGCAGTCATAGCAAAAGACTGCTTCCTTGTTTTCCAGTTCCCAATGACATGTATCGAAGATAACTTCTCGTTGCGTGCCTCTGCGGTTTTGAGATCGGCCAAAGAATCGTTCCGCGACAAAGTGGTGTTTAGTCGCATGTGATCGCCCCGCTACTGTAGGAGTAGCGTATTCGCCGCCACGGTGAACTTCACATCCGCATATTGAACAAGTTTCTGGCATTTTTCTAAAACCCCTTACGCATAGCGCCGCAGCGGTCCACGTGAGCAACTCCTCGTTGGTCTCTATGCCCTTCTTGTAATTTCAAAATCCAGCACATAGTTATTTCAACCATTTCATGTAAGCATCATAATCAATCGCCGTAACAGTCCCTACCATTTGCAATTTCTGCAATAACCTCATTAAGAAAAAGACGATTGCTCTTTCGGCAGTGCTAATCTCAATTTGAAGTTTCCCATTTGAATCGAGTGAGACGTCGAACCCTGCGTCACACACAGAGCAGCCGATATTCAATTGAGCAGCAATATCCAGATGGGCAAGTGAGTCTGCAAAAGAATCACCAAAAGGTGGACTCCATGAGCTCTTATAAGTCAATATGCCCGCAAGTATTGGAATGGGCACTCTCGGATCGTGTTTGCCGCCTGCGTGGATGATTTCCGCACTTGTTCGCTCCATGTTTCGAACCGATGCAGCCTTGTTGCCAGCGTATTCTATAGTGCTTTTGCTTAATTCCTGCTTCACTTCGAAGACGGCGTATACACTTTCTGCAGGAATAACGCGCTGATCGTCGTGGTTGTACATGATAGGGGTGTACTGACGGTCATAGATAACAATATCAATCTGTTCACTCATTGCCCCTTTTGAGTCAATCACAAAAGCCTTGTCGGCCTGGTAGCGGTGGGGAAGGTGTCTTTGAAGCATATCCAACCAATTTGCCTCTGATGCGTCACCTTTTGCAACAGGGTGCTCAATAACAGTACGACTTGCAGAGAGTCCAGCTAAAAGTCTCTGTTGAAGTGCCTCAAATAGTTTCTTTAATCCGTCAGCCATGAAGTATATCCATTATCACCATATGATTTGCCCCCAATAAGGTTCTTGGGCCGATTTTCTTGCCTGAGAAGCAATACGTTGTTTTTCTGCTGTTGTCATATCGTCTGAAACAATGTTATTAGAATTTGCAGGATCCGTAATGCGACTGCTCACCAACGAACTATCGATGGCATTAAGCGCAAGCATCACGTTGACCGCTAATTGATTCTGTGGTTTATATTTGAGGGCATCAATGACAAAAAGCTCTGCATAGAATGAAGGGAAATCAAGACCGTGCAGCGCTTTCCAAATCTTTATGGCGCGAATTTCGTTAACTCTACCTGAGTTAGCAATTGTATCTATATGCAGCGAAATATTTGTTTGTGTCCAACTATCCTGTTTTCTCTTGTATAGGCTGTGATAGTTTCGATAGCCATCCTGAATCCTGCCGGGTACTATGTCAATTTTTGTTCCTCCATATGTAATTCCAATTGAGACATTTTGACGTCTGGGTTGCCAACCTTGCTGGCTCGCCCAACTGAAAAGGTTTTCGTATATCTCGATAAGAGTGCCAGGAGTCCCTGCCAACAGGGAAACAAACAAGTCAACGTCGGTGCCAATACTTATTGCAGTCCCTTTAGCATATGAACCGGAAAAACTAAGCTCAGACAACCACTTATTTGCCCACTGTCTGATTGATGGGGCCACCGCATTCGCAGCCTGCACTGCTGGCGAGGATGGGCCTTTTTGTACGGCGTATTTGCTTAGCATGCTTTCGACATATTGATCCGGTGTCATATTACCCCAATTAATCTAACAGTCGTACAAATATCTACGTTTTCACGATCGCCATGTTACTATGAGCCCATTCACTTCTTGTTCGCACCAGTGGCCTGTGAATAGTCTCTTATCAGCGATGCTATTAACTCCGAGTGTGATTGCAAGCCTTTGCCTATCCTAAGCACTAAATCAGACTCAATCTCGCTTGTAGCCTTGAATTCACTGCCAAGGTGCACAGCGCGCGCTGCAGCCTCCATAACACTGTCCAAAGCTGTGTCCTCGATTAACAACTTCAAGACCGTCTCAATATATGACGGATCATTTTTTTGAAAGACAATCCTTGCGCGTTCAAAGTCTTTTTCCGTTGGAGAAATGTCCTTGCCGTCGGAGGCGTGAAGGTTGAATTTGGCATGAGCAACAAGCTTGTTTAAATCAGAAGTGGATACAAGAATGCCGCGCATACGAAACTTCCAGTCCTCACCTTTCCATTTTATTGTGTGGCTGGATGCGTCAATTTGAAGTGAAATGACATGGGGCATATAGATAGTAGAAACAACCTTATAATCCGACCAGCCACCGACGGTGCCAATCGCCAGACCCTTTGGGTCTACAAAACCAAAGGTCTGGGTTTTTGCATCTGGATCAAGAATCCAGATTATGAAGTCTGGATAGAACCAATCAGAATCATCGATGCGCAAACGGAATGACCTGATGTCTTTCTCAATATTGCGTTTGATCCATAGGCTCTTTCCTTGCCAAAGCAGGGGCTTGTCAGGATCCGGCATATTACCTGAGTTAATATAGAGCATAAGGTCGCGTACAAATTTCTCTTCATTCTCATCAAGCTTTCCGGGACCAACATCGATATTAGGCTGATCTGGCGTAAGAAGGATAGGTTGATAAACGCTTGCTGGTACAGTCACCTCGTATGCACCCGATGGTTCCATAATGGTCGGCAGATCAGACATCTCGGGACAGTTTTCAAGCGATGGGTACACGATCTCCTTTTTCTGTTTTTTACTCTTCGACATGGCTAAAATCCTTGTGATACGTCTCGGGGATACCGCTCAGTTCTGCGTCGATGAGCACATAACGACTTTGCCGGCTTTCATGCTTTCGATATGCACCCTCAAACAGACGGCGCACCAATGTTGTAGCCATCCGATTTAGACGAATAAGGTCAGCGCCCTGCCGAACTTCCAGTGCTGACGGCAGCCCGAATACCTCGTATCTATTACTTTCCAGGGCAGCACAAATGGCCATTTTGTCAAAAGAAAAATTCCACCAGCGCATCAGCCGTTTAACTTCCACCATCTCTCGATAAATCGCATTGTGATCTATGATCGGCAAGAGCTTTTTGAATAAAGAAGTCAGATCCTCGCCTTCGACTCCCCTTGTCATGGCTACACCTTCTCGCGTAAGGCTGGATGTTGTCACGGCTGCAGCCAGTGACAGCTTTATCTTATTTACACCGCTTAGCCATTCGGTGCCTTTAGCCTCCACAATGAACTCGTGCTGCTTTGGCGAAATGGCCTGAACAGATTTGAGGGGAGACAGCTTTGGAAAATTTAACTTTGTAGGGCATTCCATATGTATTGTTTTGGGAACCCCTGTTTCGTACAGGCTTCTCAAAAAAGTCTCAAGATATTTGGACTTCAATCCGTAAACAAATGCCGTCTGAAGTGGCTTAACCTCAGTGGATGGCTTTTCAAGACGCTTACCGTCACCATTCCTGCCAGCGAAACGGACCACGCGACCGAACATCTGGATAATTAATGATCCCTCACCTTGGCCAAGGCGGAGCAAAGTCAGGCTGGCGGCACGGTAATTATCCCAGCCCTCAGCAAAACGGCGGGACCCGATCAATATGTTAACGCCTGAGTCACTTTGACCGAGACCCTCAAAGAGAGATAAACTCAATGCATCTTCGTCGACGACTAACTTGGCAGCCTCCATGAATTTCTTGAGGCCAGGAGCGTCACCAACATTTACGACCCCGTAATAGTGAACTTCTTCCCCACGAAGCAAACCGAGGCCCAACTCCCCTGATGCACCCTTCAAAAGACGGAAGACTGGTTTATCACCCTTCTGCCAAGCAAATATATCAGCTAAAATCTGTTTTGCACGCTCAGCACGAAGCATCTTTTTTAGCATGGATCGAACTTCTTCCGGCAGCAGGTCGGCACCAGTAGATACCTTGGCATCTACTACATCACCCACCCATTCGGCGAGCTGGTCAGGACGCTCCAAAATCGTGGTAAGAAATCGAAGCACATCGACTACATCAGAAGTCTGCTCCTGATCGCTCTTATTCTTTCCGCCTATTACAGAGAGTCCAAGAAGGACCCACAGTGGCGCGGCCACCTGCACGTTCTGGGCAGCAACCTCATGTCTGCATGTAGGGTTTTTATAACACTTCATCTGGTACCAGAACGACATCAATGCTGCCGAAAGCGTTTGGCGTTGAACAGATCTGCCTGCTTCCTTGCCTGAATCAAGCTTCACGTGCCAGAAGTCTTTGCCATATAAGTCTGCATGAAATCTGTCATAAGCGTAATCCAAAATAATCGACTTTGCGTATCGACCGAAGGCATGTTCTGCCTCTGCCACCTGTCCGAATGTGGCTGAGAACTCGACGAGTAGGCCACGGTGCTGCAACTGCGGCGAAGCAATGCCTGCCAAGTCTTGTTGGATACGTTTCCATGCACTCGCCTCAGTCTTCTGACCCTTATGTCCCTCGTCCACGAAGATCAAGTTTCTCCCATCTTTGAATACACTTGTCGAGATCGTCACCCCTTCTCCCTGCTTCTCTTCCGCAAGCTTGTTGATGTCGAGAACAATAATTGCATCAGGTGATAAGCGGCCCAACGCAGAAACGTCACCGTCCATCGGGTAGGCGAACACGTCCCACTGGCCAAGTGCCTTCAACTTGTCGGCATGTTGGCGCGTTAAGGGTTCACTGGGAGTAACGAGCAGTATTCGATCCCACCGCGAGTCTGATTCCAACAGAGCAAGACAAGCATGAAGCACATGCGTCTTTCCGGCGGCAGTTGCCATCCAGAATGCGGCGAATTGAAGATCAGCCTCTGAAAAAGGATTCAAATCTTCGCCTTTGGGGGAATGATCAGCCAGATACGCATTTAGACGGGCGAGAAAGGCTGTCGCGTCTTGTCGCTGCGCTTCGACCCAGTAAGCGAAAAGGAGAAGGGCGAGATACTGTGCATAACGAGGTGCAAGAACTGCTTTGGTACATGCGTCTCGGACGAGACCATCAAGCTGCCCTATTAAACTGGTATTGCCTTCACAAATGGAGTTGAGCGCATCAAGGTATTTGCCCTCATCCAGCGCACGCGCTGTTCCCAAGCTGCTCTCAACACGGGAGAGTTGCTTTGCTGCGAGTTGAAGAGGAATCTTGAGCTCATCAGCAAGCGCATCACGCAACACCAGTGCAGCCTTAAGTCGTGCATGTCCTGATTTCTTCTTTTTTTTCTTCTCCCTTGCTTGCTTTGCAACTGCCATCTACGCCCGTCCAAACTGGGTGGCAAAAATGGACTCTATGGCCTCAAACCGCTCACACCCCTCAAACGTAAGCGATGCGGCATCATTGGTGATGACCCTGTCAGCGGGATGATCAGCCAATTTGGCCTTAACCCACTTAGCTGAGTCTTTTGCAGCACAGTCGCGAAAGAATACAGCAACCGATCGGCCGCGCCGGTCATGCCCGGTGATGACAACACCTTGCGATTCACGATACATGCGAGAGACATCCAGCCCAAGCAAATAGATTAGACTCTCTACGAGATCAACCTGCCGTGACATGGCTTCTCCAGTGCCAGCAGCACATTTCAGCTTATAGCCGAAAGGTGATGAATAATGCTCAATCGCACAAAAGACCTGCCGACTTGTCCTATCTGAACGGTAACGCAGACTGAACGCCGGATCTTCAAAGACAAACTGCAACTGAGGAACACTTTCTATGTCAAGATTCTCCAGCGTGTCTTCGTATTGCTCAAGGCTCTGCACTCGCATGAAAAGCCCGGCACCAGAGATAGTAAGAGGATGTCCATCTTTCCAATGAAAAGCAGCGCAAACTTTCTTGATACGACGCATGCATAAATCGAAATGTTGGCCATTTTCTACTATAATGGTGCGCCTGGACTGTCTGTCATCGCGTCCAGCTCTGAGCATAGCATGATAAGTTGTACCCGAACCCGCAAAGAAATCCATAACCCATTGCTTCTCTGTTGTAGTTTGCTCGATAAATTTGGCTATTAAAGTGGTAGGCTTGGGATTGGGGAAAGTTCGCATCGTGCCCATTATGTTAGTAAGCTCTTTTTCACCAGAAACATTGTCAATTACAACTGACTTTCCAACCTGCGTATCGATTTCATTTAAGAATTTCTTTTGCTCTGGCATAGTTTTCTCATCCTCACCCCATGAGATGCGATGATCAGCATCAAGAGTTTGAAAAGTAGGCTTAGATAGGTCCTCCTTATCAGTGAATTGCGGAAATGCCCAGCCCATAGTCGGTCTTTTGCAAGGCTTCTTGGTTATAGGATGTATCGGCTCATAGAATCTATAATTTAGGCTGTTCTGATCGTATACACTATCAGCTTGTTTACCTTGCGGCATTGAGGCAGGATCAGTTCTCCATACCCAAATCTTTGCTCCTTTTCGTTTAGCATCTCGTTCACAAATATAGCGAGCATTATCATCCCTATACTCAGCCCTTTTGTAGTTGAACAGGCCTCTCCACGGATCAAGACTTTTATCATAATCGATACCCTGCTCTTCAAGCTCAGCCTTGAATTCAAACCGGTGTTTTTGCATTAATTCATTGAGGGCGTGCTCAATTTCTTTGATAGTAGGATACTGACTATTTAGTGTTTCCACTAAGGCAAATACTTCAGCAGCTCCGGGTTTTGGCTCCCTAAACATGCGCTCATCGCGCTTTACTGTATTGAAATCTCGCGCAAAAACCATGACGTATTCGTGATTAGTGGAGTAGGTCGGCGATTGGTTTTTCGAGCCAATGGTCTGCGCCCAAATAATCTCCTCAACCCTATTGCTGGCACCGAACGTTAACTCGAGGGCTTTTGTCAGAGTGTTGCGCTCAATGTGGTCAATACTGGAGAAGATAGCTCCATTGCGCATTAACAGAGGGACGGCCTTAGTGAGTCGATCATGTATCATAGCGAACCAAGACGCGTGCTGATATGCGTCCTTATAAGGGAAACCATCACTCCCCGTGTTGTAAGGCGGATCGATATAGATGCATTTCACTCGATCCAGATACTTCTCCTGCATCACATGAAGGGCCTGCCAATTATCAGACTGAATTGCCACTCCCTCTATTTCATCGTCGAGCACATGATTTTTGGTCACTATCTCAAGCAGAAGCCACTTGAAATCATCGCCAAAATTAGCGGTGTCTACAGGTAACGGCAAATAGTGCACACCGCCATTAGTACGCAGATCGCTGTCTTTCTGCACTCGGCAGTCCGCAGCTTTTTTGTAATCTCCAAGGCCCAAATCCTGCCACTCTTTTCGCTGCCATTTGATGATGTCGTTAATGTGAGCATCGAGCCATTCACGGCCTGCGAGTTTGTCAATACGATCAAGCGTGATAACATAGTGCGTATTGAAAACCAGTTTCTTTTTTTCCCAAAGAGCCTTCTGAAAATCCTCCAACGCAGCAAGAAAGTCAATGATCTTGCGGCCAACTTTACGAACGATGTTGGCAACCTTGCCTACACGCTTGGGTAAATTCCCACCGGCCAGTAACTGGTCTGTATCGAGCACTTCAGTTTTAATAAATATGTCCAGATCTTCATAGAGAGACTCTTTGAGATGTTTATGGATAAAGAAGTCCGACTTATTCCGAGCTATAAAGCGATTAAGCCATCGTTTGATCTCGGCACTCTCTCCCCCGCATGCCTTTTGAACGGATGTGACAATTTCTTCTTTCTGTTTATCCGTCTGCCCGCCCTTCAGGTACTTCAGACTAACTCGAATCCAATCATGCTCAGCCTTTGTCACCTTATACAGCGCGTAATGCGCCTTATCGTTAGGCTTTAGAACTGCACGGGTTTCCTTGAGGGTTTTGGAATCGACCGCAAACACAATCTGCTGACCCCTGGAAAGCTTTACTGGATAGTCAGTGAATATGTCTCCGGATTTGATGTAATACATGTCTTCGGTTGCCCAGTGGAATTCCGTGTCGTCACCCGTTGAGCGGATGTAACGGCTGCCGTCGCGACTGTACCGACGTTCCACAATGAAGTCGCCGTCCTGGTAATGGCGGAAGAAGAACTGATACGCCAGGTTCAAAACCTCAGATCGGTCCATTTCCACAGTTGCACCAGAGGTCATTTGCTCTATTCTGTCTCGATATTCGACAACCATTTGAGCCGTCGCCGGAATTTTTTCTAGCGTCGATAGTTGCGCCTCACGCTCTTGCATGGTCATTCCAGGCTTAATGCTGAGTTGTGCTTCCAGTTCAGAGATACGTGTCTTACTTGCTGCAGAGTCTTCATTGTCAGCAAACGTAAATGCATCTTTAAGAACTTCAGAGAGAAGGCCGCCCTTCAGCGACTTCTGTTCTTCCTCGGTGACAATCTCCCCTAAGAATTCGCGAACTTCCTGATTCTGCTGACGGATGATGCGATAGAGGCCGAAATCGAGGCTTTCTGCCTCATCCAGTTGAAAAAGCTCGGTCATCAGCTCTATGAAGCGAGTTTCTGATTGTTGTTTTATGGACATATGTTATGCCTATTCAACTTAATTGCTGTATCTTATTATTCATTGATTAATACCTCTTCTCCTTCTTAACCACTTTCCCGACGATCCGGTACTTGACGCTCTTCTTCAGTTCTATGTCCTCATACCTGGAATTGAGAGGATGCAGGACAAGCGTATCGCCGAACTTCTTTAACTGCTTGAAGGTGGCTTCCTCTTCATCGTTCTTAACAATCACGTAATCCCCCGGCTTGGCCTCAATGTGAGGATTGACGATGACTACATCGCCCTCCCGGAATTCAGGCTCCATGCTGTCGCCTTTTATGCGAAGCGCAAAGACGCTCTTTCCCTTCACATCCGATTCGGTCCATTCGTCTGCATCGCCGGGCGGGAAGTTGTCACTAACCGCGTCCCACTTTCCGGCAGTGACCCATGAGATGATAGGAATTTGCCTCATCTTCTTAAGAGAGGCAGGTTCGACATTCACCGGGAGATACCCGGTCTCCTGCAGGAATTCCTGTAGGTCAACGTGCAGGGCCTTCAGGATCTTCATGACGATATCAAAGGAAGGGGTTTTTCTCTGGCCGCTCTCGATATAGCGGATATGTTCGCCGGTGATCCCTGCTGTCTTGGCGAGCTCTCTGGCGGACAGTTCTTTTTCTTCTCTCTTGGCTTTTATATACTCTGCTACTGTCTTCATAATTATAACTATAGTTCTAACAAATGGCCTTTGTCAAAAACTTTTTATAACATATGTTATTTTTTCTGCTTGACAAGGGTTAGGATGCCGGACTATGCTTAGTTCTAACAATCGTTATTCGAAGGAGGTGAGTGAATGAAGACCTTTGATCCAGCCAGTATTGCAACGCGAAGGAAGAAGCTCCGCAAGACACAACAGGACTTGGCAAGGGAAACTGGCCTAAGCAGCACAGCAATCTACTACATCGAAAAAGGGCGAAAAGTGCCGAGGGCTACCACTCTGGTAAAATCGCAAATGCCCTGAGATGCAGGGTTGAGTATTTTTTTGTCAGCAGCACAAACAATCGTTATCATAATGAAGGAGGAAGTATGAGACAGGTCGTAAACATCAAGAAGGTTTCCGTAGACAGAGCGCGTCAGGAAAAAATCGTCTATCTTGAAAAAAGCCCTTGACTGGAAACCTCTTTACGGGCTCGGAAAAGACTTATGGAAAGGCGAGGGATGCGCAGGCGTATGTTACCCGTTTGATAGAGGACCGGCCGGCTTCATCTTGACCTTTCCGTTTCCTGATTGATAGACTGTTAAAAAGGAGGTATCGGAATTATGAGCAAAGCACTTGCCAAGGCTATGGGCCAGCCACACATAAGCACAAAGCTGCACCGTCATGCGGCGAAGCAGGGACACACTGACGTTACGCTGAAGGAAATGCAGAAGAGTCTTGCTGGTATCGGCGTTTCTCTTTCCAAGCGTGTTATTGAGGACAGAGAAAAGCGATAGCGGATGCCTTTTTTCATAGATACAAGCGCACTCTTTAAGAGATACCAGCCTGAGAAGGGGACCACAGCGGTCACCCGTATTCTCGAAGACCACAGCCAACCGCTTTATATTTCCTCAATCACAATCGTTGAGATGATTTCAAACCTCAAGCGTCTTTTCGAGGTCGATAAGATTACCACAGAGGAACAGTTTCAGTTGCAGCGCGATTTCTTTTACAAGGATCTCGTCACCCTGGACATGACAATACTTGATGTTACTGCCGAAGATGTTATAAAGGCTGAAGACCTCATACTGAAAAGATATATGAAGCCGGTTGACAGCATTCAGCTGGCAATTGCGTTGAATATGAAAAGCGATGATGTCACTTTTGTTTCCTCAGATCAGAGGCTTTGTAAGATAGCTTCCCAAGAAGGCCTTAAGACTCTAACACCGTAAGGCTCGCCGCAGCCTCTCTCGCCCATTCCCCCTTGCGCTTCGCGGCCCCCCTTTCCGTCGGCCTCGCCCCAACAGGGGGAAGGACGAAGCCAGCTCATAATCAAAGAAGAGACACACAGGAAACAGGAGGTGTCCAGACCTCGCCGCTTCTCTCTGTGGACTGGACACCCCCTGCTATTGTTTTTTGATAACGCTCCAGCAGACTTCCGACCGGCACATACGACCGAGCCGGACGAAAGACTGCCTTCGCTGAAAGACCACATAGAGCTTCTTGATTGGCTGGAAGCCGGGATTGATGGAGACGCCATTTCAAAGGCAGCTGTTAAAGAGATGATCGACAGAATCAGCAAGATCGAAAATATCTTTGGGCTTAAGAACTGAAGGACATGAAAAAGAGCTTTAAGTTTGCATCACAGCTGGTCATGGCAGGGATTGACCTGACGACCGTGACGGAGCTTTTGGGACATAAGGACATCAAGATGACGCTCAGGTATGCACATCTTGCCCCGAGCCACAAGGTCAAGGCAGTGGATATCCTGGACAGGACCCTAAAGGGGATTTGTCACGATTTTGTCACGCTGGCGGAAAGAGAGGTCACGCCCGAATGCGTAAGTCATTGAAAAATATGGTGGAGCTGATCGGGATCGAACCGACGACCTCTTGAATGCCATTCAAGCGCTCTCCCAACTGAGCTACAGCCCCAACGCTGCAAAAAAGGCTTATTAAATTAACATATTTATCCTGATTATTGTCAATTCTATTTGAGCCCGGTGGGTGAACCGGCCAGCTGATGATTTGGAAATATAAATAACAAAAGTGTAATATACAATTCTTGGAAAACAGATCAGACAGATTCAGGGACAAGAATGCAAAAGAACTATAACAGGACTATTGAACTTACCGCTCTCTATGAGATCAGCAAACTTCTTGGCTCATCGCTCAACCTCAGGCAGAACCTGCGCGGCGTAATGCGAGTACTTTCGGAATATCTCGACATGAAGCGCGGTACCGTCTCCCTGAGGAGCAATAATGAAGTGTCGATCATAGCAGCGCACGGAATGTCAGAGGAAGAGATAAAACGCGGCAGGTATAAACTGGGGGAAGGCATAATCGGTCGCGTCGCCAAGCTCGGCGCCCCGATAGTCATTCCCAATATCGGCGAAGAGCCGCTCTTCCTGAATAAGACCGGAGCCCGCCAGATGATCAGAAAGGAAAATATCGCCTTTATATGTGTTCCCATTAAATTCAAGAACGAAACGCTGGGAGTACTCAGCGTTGACAGACTTTTCGGATCAAAGACTGTTTCCTTCGAAGAGGACGTTCGCCTTCTGAAGATCATCTCTTCTCTCATGGCGCAGTCCGTAAAGCTCCACCATGAACTTGAGAAGGAGCGGGAGGCCTTTCTTGAAGAAAAAGAACGCCTCAGGCAGCAGCTCAAGAGCAGGTATAAAGTCGAAAATATCATTGGTCAGTCTGATAACATGCAGGAGGTTTTTGAGGCGGTTCACAGGGTGGCGCCCTCAAAGGCAAATGTGCTTTTGCGCGGTGAAAGCGGCACAGGCAAGGAACTCGTTGCAAAGGCAATCCATTTCATGAGCCTGAGGGCAAAAGGACCTTTCATAAAGTTTAACTGCGCCTCTATTCCCGAAGGTTTGCTTGAATCCGAGCTCTTTGGTCACGAGAAAGGCTCTTTCACCGGCGCTATGGCAATGAGCAAGGGCAGGTTTGAGCTTGCTGACAGCGGAACTATTTTTCTTGACGAAATAGGCGATCTGCCGCTGACCCTTCAGCCCAAGATCCTTCGCGTGTTGCAGGAAAAGGAATTTGAGCGGGTTGGAGGCGAAAAGACAATCAAAGTGGATATCAGGCTTGTAGCAGCGACAAGCCGCAATCTTGAGGACTTTGTAAAGGAGGGTAAATTCAGGGAAGACCTGTACTACCGTCTCAATGTTGTGCCTATTTATCTTCCAGCACTCAGAGACCGAAGAGAGGACATCCCCATGCTTCAGGAATTCTTCCTCAGGAAATACAACAGGGAGAATGCAAAATCAGTTGAGATTATTCCTGAGGTCCTCAATATCCTCATGAACTATGACTGGCCCGGTAATGTGCGCGAACTTGAAAATACCATAGAGCGTCTTGTTGTCATGTCTAAAGGCAGGACAGCAGGCAAGAGCGACCTGCCGATCAATATACGTGATCACTCCTTCAAGGCAAAATTCGCTGCCCAGCTGAAAGACGCGCTTCCCTCGACCATAGAGGATATTGAAAAGACAAGACTCATCGAAGCTCTCACCCGGACCGACTGGAACCAGGCAAAAGCAGCGCGCGCGCTCGGCATCACGCCCCGCCAGATCGGTTACAAGATAAGGAAATATGAGCTCAGTCAATCCTGACAGGGAATTTCATGTCACCGCTTAAAAAGAACATGGACAACAAGTCTGCCATGATGGTCTTCACGAATGATAATACCTCTAATATCAGAAAAGCCCTTGAGGAGCATAAGAATATTCTCATCTGCGGTATTGAAGGGGTTGGTAAGATCACACACACGGTCCAGGCGGTAAAGGACAGGACCAATGTCTGCTACCTTGGCAATCCTGTGGATTATGAAGGCAAGATGAGGCCGGGCAGCGTTCAGAAGTACCTCGGGTACATTCGGGCGCTGAAACACGATATAAAGATTATTGAGGACATCGAAGGAGTCTTTTTGATCGACGAGCCCATCATCCTGATTATTGATGAGATCTACGGCAGAAGCGTGGCTGAGTTCGTGCAGATAGGCAGGCTGCTTGATCGTAAGAATATCCAGATTATCCAGATTACCGGCTGCATCAAGAACATGAAACACCTGATCGACAAAATGGATATTATCCTGGAACTGCACGTCGAGGGCGCCTTCTCTGTGGACAAGGACCTGGCCCAGGCCATCTGCAGAATACTGGGGAGGGAAAAGCCTGCGGGCAAGCTGTTTTAGCCTTGACAGCGCCTGATGGGTTCGTATGCTTTGCAACCTCCGGAGCTTTTTAAAACCCGTCTTCTTTTGTCCTTATTTTCGACTTGTTACGAGTCAGGCAGCCTTAAGGCATGCGAAAAAACTAACTTACCATGGCCCTTAGACGTTCTCTACCATCTCCCAGACGCCGCAGGGGCAGACACCTGCGCAGAACCCGCAGCCGATGCACTTGTCTTCATCGACTACATACTCATACGCCCCTCCTTCATGCTCAACCCTGCTGATGGCGCCCCAGTAGCAGGTAGCCTCGCACATATGGCAGTCGCGGCACGCAGCGCACGAAAGACATTTTTGCCCTTCTTTTTCAATCGTGAAATCACCGGTACATACATCATAGTACTCCCGTTTTATCCTCTCATAGGCAATGGGCTGCCTGATCTCCGGCGCGCGGGGAGCATGCATAATCTGGTAGTGCACGGTTTCAGCTACAAGACGCCCCTGGCCAATCGCATGTGTCACCAGTCCGAGGCCCGCGACATCACCGACCGCAAAGACCTTCACATCAGAGGTCTGGAATATGTCATTCACTGAAATCCAGCCGCGCTCAGTGTGAACACCGGGAGGCAGAAAATCAAGGACAGGCATATCACCGACCGAAATTATCACCATATCAGCGTCAAGGGATGAACCGTCTTTGAAGTATATCCTTCTGCCGGCATGGTCGTATTGTTCGGTAATCCTGGGATAGAGGATCTGCGTCCCCTTTGCAGTAGCAGCCTCCATCTCCCTGCCGAACGCAGCAGGCTTCTGGATGTCTACTGCAATTACAGACTCTGCGCCGAAGTTGTAAGCCTCTGACGCAACGTCCATGCCTACATTGCCCGCGCCTATTACAACTACTCTTTTGCCTTTGAGGTCATGGACCCTGCCTCTGTTCGTTTCTTTTAGAAAGTCGTATGCAGTCACAACATGCTCTGAGCCTGGAAAAGCGATGACTCGGCCTTTCTGCGCTCCGATCGCCACGACCACGATCTCGTGGTCCTTATAAATTGCATCGAACTTTTTTCTGTCAATTGCTGTATTCAGATGGACGTTGACACCGAGTTCAGAAAACCTTGCGAGCTCTTTTTCAAGGATCTTATGAGGCAGACGCTCCCGAGGTATGCAATGCTCAATCTTGCCGCCTAACTTGTCCGAAGCCTCGTAAAGGTCAACCGAATGGCCCTTGAGCGCAAGCTGCCAGGCAGCGCTGATCCCTCCTGGTCCTCCGCCAATAACAGCAACACTATGGTTTGTAGACTTTTCTTTTTTGGGCGCAGGGAGCTCAAGAGCCAGGCTGCCGAGTTTATCGATAGCAAGGGGTTTGTCTATCATGCCTCTGGTGCAGCTGGTCATACAGAGGTTCGGACAGATCTGGCCGCAGACAGTTGCAGGCAGAGGACTGTATTTCAGCACCAGCTCCAGGGCCTCCTGGAACAATCCCTGCCTGATGAGCGACGCTCTCTTATGTGAAGGTATAAACGTCGGACAGGCATAGGCGCAGGGAGGACTGTATTTATCATTCGCCCAGACCGGTTTATTGCGTCTATCCCTGCCGGTTGTGATATACGGCAGTATTGTAAGATCATGGTCAAGGTATTCTGCAAAGATGCCCCCCTGTCCCACCGACTTTTCCCAGTTATTCTTCCTGAACTCTGTTGTTGACATACTGAAGGCCTTGCGTTGCCTTTTCTCCTGAGGGGTATAAGCCATGAGCTTTTTCCAGTCCTGGCTGGAGCGGGTCAGTTCATCATACCAGGACATCCTGTCGATGGCCTCCAGATAAGGTCTCATATTTGTCCTGAGCCATTCCCAGTCCTGTTCCGTAAGCTCAAGGAGCTTCACATCTTTTTCACTGTATCCCTGGATCGGACCACGAAAATATATTGTGCCGCCGACCATTCCGACGCAGGGACGATAACCCAGTATATTCTCAGGGTCCCTTGGGTCCACGCCACAGATTACCGCTATGCCGCCGGCCTTGAACTCTGCAAAGGAATCGCCCACATTCCTGAAGTACCAGGACTGAGGAGGCTCAAAACGAGGATTTCGTTTGGTCATGGTGTCGCAGCGTGCGCCGCCGCTGCCCTGAACATACAGGATTCCCTGCGCAGCAGCATTGAAGGCGCCGTTGGTAACATCTCCGAGGACAGTTATCTTTGCTCCGCAGTTGATCCAGCCCGCGTCATCAGAAGCGCTGCCTTTCACAGTGATCTCAGTGCCGTCCATGCCCATGCTGCCGATACGCTGGCCCGAGGTCCCTTCCACAGTTATTTTTATTGCCTCGCCTTTTGGCCAGATG
>JAGVHR010000020.1 GCA_020056455.1 Thermodesulfovibrionales bacterium | reverse complement strand
AAGGGCTGATTATCTTATATGCGAGATATCCCAACAGGGCCAGCAGAAAAAGAAGCATGGGGTTGGAAAATCTGTTAGCGCTCATGGCAGGCCTCCACAAAGCGGGCAAAAAGCTCCTGAGATATTCCCGTCATCATGCGCTCAGGATGCCATTGGACCCCAAGCATAAAGCTGTAATCACGATGAAACACCCCCTCCACAATTCTATCGTCTGAAAAGGCAAAAACTTCAAGGCCTTTTCCAGGCTCCTTTACTGCCTGATGATGGCTGCTGTTCACTTCGCATCTCCCTTCCTGCAGAAACGGATTTGACTTGATCTCAACAATATGCTGTCCGGAACTGTGATCAATAGAGCTTCCACGCTGAATAGGGATATCCTGATACAGGGTCCCTCGGAAAAAAACATTGATCACCTGCATGCCATAACATATACCCAATACAGGCTTTTTCTTTTTTGCAGCCTCAGAAAGCAAAAAAAGCTCAAAGACAGTCCTCTTTTGTTCCTCAGGATCGATCTTATATCCAATTTTTTCATTATACAGCAAAGGACTTAAGTCCCTGCCTCCTGGAAGCAGAAACCCATCATAATGCTGGACAAGGCCCATCCTGCCTGTCCCAGGATATATAAACTCTGCAATCCCGCCCGCATCCCTGACAGCCTTCACATAGAGTTCCGGTCCCTTTGGAAAATTGTCTCCTGTACCTGTTGTAATGCCGATAAGCGGTGAATAGCCCACAGTCTAAGTCCTGAGCATCCTGCCGGCGAGTCTGCCGGTCGGTCTGCCTTCCCAAACTGCCGGTACCCCATTGACAAATACGAAAGGGACCCCTTCAGGTTGCTGATAAGGATCGTCAAAGGTTGCCGGATCATTAATTTTATCAGCTTCAAAAAGGACAATATCCGCGAACATTCCTTCCCTGATCGTGCCCCGTGAGCCGAGGTTGAACAATGTGGCAGGCAGCATGGTGATCCTGCTAATGGCCTCAGACATGGACATGAGCCCTTTATCCCTTACATACTTCCCCAGGAACCTCGGGAAGGTGCCGAAAGTTCTGGGATGGGGCTTGCCGACCCTTGTTGGACCGTCAAAGCAGCGCGCAGAACTGTCTGAACCTATCGCGCAAAAGGGAAGAGAGAGAAATTTCTCAAGGTTGTCTTCACTCATGGAAAGAAATATTGCGCCGGCCCTGAGACGCTCCGAGATCAGGATATCAAAAACAGTATCCGGCCCATCCTTATCAAGCTTTTTGCCTATCTGCGCTATGGTCTTCCCTTCCATCCACTTGTTTGCTTCAGTCACTACTGAAGACAATATGATCTTCTCCCAATAGGCGCTGTCCAATGACTGGTCCGGCAGCTCATTTCTCAATCTCATGCGGCTGTCCTGACTGATAAGCATTCTAATCTCCTCTTCATTGCCTCCCCTGAAAGCCCACGAAGGAAGAATCGAATCAAGGTCTGTGCCCGAGGCAGTGTAGGGATAGCGGTCGCATGTAAGCCTCAGACCCCTTAGTCTCGCCTCCATTATCATGGAAATCGCCTGGTCTGCCTTATGCCAGTTCTGCTGCCCGGCTGTCTTGATATGTGATATATGAACCCTTACTCCTGAGCCCTCCCCAATGGTAATGACCTCCTGAATTGCCTCAGCAAGCAGGGTCCCTTCACTCCTCATATGGCTTGTGTATATGAGGTCATATGGTTGCAACACCCTTGACAGCTCTGTCAGTTCTTCAGTATGACAATATATGCCTGGAGGATAAATAAGCCCGGTAGACAGGCCGATAGCGCCTTCCTTAAGCGAGATATCCAGAAGCTGCTTCATCTGCGCAAGTTCATCAGCAGAAGGTCTCCGGTCTTCATACCCGAGGACCGTCCCGCGAAGGTTTCCATGACCGGCCAGCATCGCGGAATTCAGGGCAATGCCCTTCATGGCAATCAGTTCCGAATATTCCCTGACTGAGTTCCAACGCTCACGTATGCCCAGTTCCCTGAGGTCATCCTCGCGGCGTTCGAGTGCCTTTCCATAGATAGGGGCGGCTGACATGCCGCAGTTGCCGTTGATCTCCGTAGTCACTCCCTGCCCTATCTTGCCCTCTGCCCTGGGGTCTGCAAGAAGAGTAAAATCCGAATGAGCATGAGCATCGATAAACCCAGGCGCCACTGACATTCCCTTTGCGCATACCACAAGCTCAGCATGGCTTTCGCTGAACTGACCCACACCTGCGATCCTGTCGCCGCAAATCGCTATATCGGCAACAACAGGCCCGGACAGCGTGCCATCATAGACAAGTCCATCTCTGATCAGAATATCAATCTGTTTTCTCACGTTCCCTTCCGTCAGTAAAGAAAACTTCGGGGTACAAAATGCTTTCGACAAAGAGAGGGAGCAGAAACAGCGCTGTCAGGCGCACCTTTTCCCAAAAACCTTTTGGCTTTTCAGTACGCATCATCTCCTTATACGTCCTTGCTATGGAGTCTTTCAACAAAGGAAAACATCTCATGGTCAAGCCCATTGTATCAAAAAAATCCTTTACAGGGACTCCTGCCTTTTCAAAAGGTTTAAGAAGTCTCTCTACTGCGCCTAATATTCCGTTTACAGTTGTTGTTGCCATAAGGAATTTTACACCGGCTATCATAAGAAGCACCCTTCCAGTCCTCAGGGATGCCAGCTCCAATCCCTCACCTGTAAGCAATACCGGCCCGGAGTTCCAGATGATTCTTCCAGGATGATGAACAGCATTGCTCACAAAGGTAAAGATCAGGAAAATGCTGACTGGTATCCATCCGGCCTTCAGTATTCTGAATTCAATTGTCGTCAGCAGCAATGCCAGTACGAGGCCTGCAAAAAGATAATAGACAGGGCCGGAAAAGAGGAAAAGGGAACCTATAAATAAAAGGTATGAGATCAGTCTTGCTTCAGGGGACAATGCGTCCGCCGCCCTGCGCAATGGTTTGGCCTTCGGGAAATACCAGCATGTATTTAGCGATGCCGGCTGCTATGGACTGGGCAATTTCACCCCTGTAAACATCCCTGGCAAGCATTTTTTCCTCAAGAGGATTGCTGATAAATGAGACCTCGACAAGCACAGACGGCATCTGTGCGCCAAAAAGAACGTAAAACAGGGCCTGCTTCACTCCATGGTCTACAATGTGCGTATAGTTTTTGTTCAAACCTGTGACCATATTTTTCTGAATCAAGTTTGCGAGTTTTAATGATTCATCCCGCTTGTTGTCACGCCTCAGGTCGCCGAGCATTATAGCAAGGATGTCCCTGCTGTCGTTCATTTTTTTCATCTTCTTCAGCGATATGGCATTTTCTCTTGCAGCTACCTTCATGGCCTGTTCGTCGTTCGCCCAGTTAAGGAGATATGTCTCTATGCCTTTTGCGTCCCTCCGCGGACTTGCATTTGCATGAATTGAGACAAAAAGGTCGGCATTCCTGCTGTTGGCTATGGCTGTCCGCTGCTCAAGAGGAATAAAAATATCCGTCTCCCGCGTAAGAAATATTTCGATATTGGGATCGTTTTCAAATAATTTTCTCAACTTAAGCGCAATGTCAAGAACAACATCCTTCTCATTGAGGTTATTTGGGCCTATTGCCCCAGGGTCATGACCTCCGTGCCCCGGATCGAGCACAATCCTCTTTTTTGCCGATACAGCCTGCTTCTGACCGTAAATGTCGATGATAATGCGTACAGGGTCCTCCATGCTGATTACCTTGTAATCAGACATTTTGTCAAGGTCAAGAACGATCCGGACCGTATTTTCGTTAAACTGTCCTGCCCTGACCGTCTTGAGCATGCCGTTGCCCACGGTTATGGTCTTTTGGCGCTCCTTATTTATTCTGCTGTTTTTAATATCAAAATAAAGTCTGTCAGGATTCGCAAGACGGCTTCTGGAATATTGAGGGATCTCAGTCAGGCTTATGACAACCCGCGTATAGTCCGGATATGACCAAAAACGGATATCATTCACCTCTGTTTTTTCGGCTGCTGAAGAAAATGAAGAAAGACAGAACAACATGAGGCAGAGCATAATACCTGCAACCACAGTGGACATCAGGTCCCTGCGCTGATAAGGTATAGGTCCCTTCATGCCTGAAACTCAGACAGCCTGGACTGATTTGATCTCAGGGATCTCATTCTTAATGCTTGTTTCAACAAGATTCTTCATTGTAAGTGTAGACATGGGACAGGTACCACAAGATCCTTTAAGTTTTACATAGACAACATCGTCCCTGACATCAATAAGGTCAATGTCCCCGCCCTCTGATTTCAGACTGATTCTGACCTTGTCAAGAACCTCTTCAACCTTTTGCCTGAGCATAATTACTCCTTTGTACTATAGAATATAAAAAAACGAGCCCGAATATTCAAGTATTTTCTTATCATAGCAAGCATTACCTTTTATATCCATGAGATAATTTCACTATGCAACTGCACAATGTCAGCCATGGAAGTCCGGCTGGATTCTGAACAAACTGTCCTGCGCAATCAGACTCATGAGCCTTTCAAATTCGATATGGCTATAAAAAACCGGCATAATCATGCTTTCGTCAGCAATGTTGCCAAGGAGATGCTGTCTCAAATCTGCATTTTGCATGATTATCCCGGATATCGGGCGAGACCTGTAAAGCCTTATGAACGTATTGATATTGACCCGGTCAGGAGCAAGCCTGCGAAAAAAATCGAGACACCACTTCAGAAGCTCCTCATCCTCATATGGAAAACCCGTCAGGAAATCCACAACGATTCTGATTCCGTTTGAGCGGGCATTAAAGATAATCCTTTCCGTATCTGTCCAGTAAAGCGGACACTTCCTGAACGAATCAATTGCAAGAGTTATCTGATAAACCCCTGTCTCTCTCATCAGCCTGAAAAGTTTCTGGTTATAGTTGGATGGTTTCATGTAAACCGCCCACTGAATGCCGAGATTTGCCTTCCTGAGCGCTGAGCAAAACTCAAGGCTATGATCAAGGTCTTCATTGAATTCAGCATCGCAAAGGTGAAATTTATTATGTCCCCTTTCTGTAAATCCCCTGATCTCCTGTACGACATCTTCAGGCCTTCTGAATGCGACAGGTGAATTGGCCTCTATACAGTATACGCATGATGAACTGCATCCCTTGTGCGTTTCAAAGCCGGCAATACCTTCAGCTTCATAATACCTGCGGTAATCTATGTGTGAAATAATCCTTGAGCAGTTCGAATAAGCCGGAAACCTCCCGTTATATATGTTGCGGATTTTCTCCCCGGCCCCCTGGATATCGGAAAGCAGCTTATTGATCACGCCTTCACCAGGGCCTGAGATCCCGTAGTCAGCATTGAGATAGCGGAGCAGGCCTTCGGGACCGGCAGGCATAGCCGCGCCTCCTATAATTACTTTGAGGCTGAATGAAGATTTCAGATACAGGACAATGCCCCTGACAGCATCAAGATAGAATTCGTTGTCATGATAAGAAATGCTGTCGATGTTCGTGACCGTAACTCCGGCAATATCAGGCCGAAATTCCGCAACTGACCTGTTTATCTCCGCATATGGCTCGTCAACAAAACAGAGGTCGAGTATGCTTACCGCATGGCCCCCTTTTTCAAGGCTGGCGGCAAGGTATTCAAGACCTATGGGCGGCACAGGAGGGGTACGAAGCCGGTTGGGATTAATCAACAAAACTCTCATATTATTTATGACAAACAAAACACCGGCATATCAAAAATGACAGACTCGTAAAAAGCAGAAAAAGAGACGGGTTGGTAAAAAGCTCCGGAGGCAAGGCGCGCAAGAAATGAGGAATGAGGCATACTTGCAGGTACGTCGCAGTGACGAGTTGCTGAGCGCAACGCAGCATACGGACTTTTTACGAAGCCGTTAAAAATACTGAACAATGTATTTGCCCGCCAGAAAGACGATTATAACGCTGAGCATTGCCTTTATAAATTTCTGAGGAATAAACTTCTGGGCCCTCGCGCCAAGATACATACCGACGAAACCGCCCAGCCCGAAAAGAATGCCCAAAGGCCAGTCGGGCATGGCCGACATTTCCCCAACAGACGGCATAACACTGAAAAATATACCACCGGCAACAGAGGTGATGAATGTTCCCATCAAGGCAGCGCCGGCTATAGTATAGACAGGCAGACGGAAAACAGTCACACAAAAGGGCGCAATAATGGAGCCTCCTCCAATCCCATAGGCGCCTCCTATGATGCCGACTACCAGGGCAAGGAAAAACATTCCAGGGGTGCTGAATGAAAAGCACTCTCCCCAGAATTCATATTCTATTTTTTTCAGGTTTGTGGATATCGTTTTAACAACCGCCTCAGCAGGGATTCCTGACGCAATTTTAGCGCACTGCGCCTTTCTGATTTCATCCGCCCTTGTTTTAAATCTCTTTTCTATTGAGCTCGCGCCGGTCTTTACCTTTGGGCTCCCCAGAAGGTCCTTCAAAAGGCGAATTCCTATATACAGAAGCACGCAGCCCACAAAAAATTTGAAGGTCCCCGGCTCCGGGAGATAGAACACTCTTATGTAGTAGCCGAGAAACACGCCCGGAAGCGTGCCCGCGACCACCACCCATGTAAGAGGCCACGCCATGCGGCCTTCCTTGATAAAACGATAGACGCCGCTTGGAATCGCCACGATATTAAAGACATGATTTGTGCCGCTCACAGAGGGGGCAGTATAATTCAGCACGCTCATCTGAAAGGGCAGCAGCAGAAAAGCCCCGGAAATACCGCCCATCGAGGTAAAAAAGGAAATTACCATCGCAACCAGCGGCGGCAGAAATATGTTTGTCTGCACGCCTGAAATCGGAAACACTACTGTCAGGAAATCCATATCATTCGCTCCTCCTTAAAAAAACCGGCCGTTTGCATAGACCGGAAAGTCAGCGTTTCTAATGGAGCTTTTTACAAACCCGCCTCATTGTTGATGTATTTATGATAGCACGGCCGGACATTACATGCTCCTCAAGAAACCTCATCGCCGCGTCTTCATTTTGCTCTGTGGCGGCCTCCACAGCCCGTTTGGCGCACTCCAGAAGGTGCTTTGATTCTTTGCGCAAGTCGAAAGCTTCAGTGATCATTTGCTTAACTTTTGTAGGCAGATATGCCTCCGCATCCAATCTAAAATCAGAAACAGTTGCATTTCTATTTATAATCGAATATTGCACAACTATCCCTTAGCCCAAAATGACAGTTTTTCAGTCAGCCAAGCAGGAAATTGAAATCAGACTTTGTTATGGAAAAGCCTCTCTTGCCTGTTCCTGACTCGTCCAGCACTGCCTTGTAGAGTTCAAGCTTCTTTTTTTTGAGCGCCATCATCTTTTCCTCTATGGTATGACGCATCAGAATACGCGTGATTGTAACATTCTTCTTCTGGCCTATGCGATGGGCCCTGTCAGATGCCTGATTTTCAACAGCAGGGTTCCACCATGGATCGAGGTGAAACACATACGATGCACTGGTCAGGTTCAGTCCCTGGCCTCCTGCCTTCAGGCTCAGGAGGAAGACTGCTGCTCCATCACCATTCTGGAATGAATCGACAAGTTTTTTTCTTTTCTTCACCTGGGTCGAGCCGTCAAGCCTAAGAAAATCCATATTATGCTTCAGGAGGTCATGCTCCAGAACATCCAGAAAAGATGTGAACTGCGAAAAGACCAGTGCGCTGTGATTCTCTTTCAGGAGTTCACTGAGGCTTTCGATCAGAAATACGATCTTCGGAGAAGGCTCCTTCATATCCGGGGCGAGGAGTTGAGGTGACACACAGAGCTGCCTCAATTTCAGGATGGCGGTCAGGGCAATGATCTGGGCCTGCTGCCGGGTCTTTGTGTTATACGCCTCATCAATGGTGGATCTGACCTGCTCAACTGTCCTTTTATAAAGCGCCTTTTGTTTTTCGGTGAGCTCGAGATAAATATCGGTCTCTGTCCTGGCCGGCAGCTCCTTCAGTATTTTTTCCTTGGTCCTCCTGAGCACAAATGGCCTTGTCCGCCTTATGATCCTGTCGAGTGAAGGAGAAATCTCCTGCCTGATCATAGGTCTGAAATCCTCGTATTCACCGAGCAGGCCGGGCACAGCAAGGTCAACTATTGAATAGTATTCTCCTATGTGGTTTTCAACCGGTGTGCCGGTCATAGCGAGCTTAAAATTGCCTGTTAACCGCCTCACAGCTCCTGTGACGTCGGCAAATATATTCTTGATCGCCTGGGCCTCGTCAAAAATAATGACATCGAATTTGATCTCCTTGAGTTTTTCGATGTCCCTCCTCACCAGGCCATAGGTGGTGAGCACAACATCAAAACCCTCGAAAGAAGTATTCCGTTCCTTGCCTGTATAGAAAACAATCCTGAGATCAGGATAGAATCTGCCTATTTCATGCTCCCAGTTGAATAAAAGACTTGGCGGCAATACAACAAGGTGCGGATATTGTTCACCTCTTCCGCTGCATCTGACACGCCCTTCCCTAATGCCTCCAAGCAGGCTTATTGCCTGAATCGTCTTGCCGAGCCCCATATCGTCAGCCAGACAGGCGCCGAACCTGTTTTCATAAAGGAAGGCAAGCCATGCATAACCGGCCTTCTGATAGGTCCTAAGTTTTGCCTTAAGTCTCGACGGCAGTGGCCGGGCCTCAATCTTCTCGAAGGTAGTGAGCCGGTTTATGATCTCTTCGTCCTCTGGAGGAAGCTTGATTCCTACGCCATTGTTACGGAGCATGATCCAGTCCAGTATCCGGAGGCGCGGCACCTGCACCACTTCCCTACGGTCACTTTTCTCTTTTTTGCCTGTCCGGCAGATGTCTGAGATCATGGACAGCACCTTCCGGGAATTTGCGTCAAGAATCCGGACGCAGTCTTCCTGCTCGCTTACGCCCCTGCCTGAAAGTATTTTCTGCCACGTTTCCTCATCGATCAATGTCCCATTGCACCGTATCTCAGGCCTGATCTCGAACCAATCGAGTCCTGAAGGTCTCACAGCCTCAAAGGCAAAATCCCATGAAGCAGCCTTTACCGGCTTGTGTTCATAATAGAGCTGATGGCCTTCCTCTTCCAACCGTTTGTGGAGAAGCGGAAGGTTTCTGCTCATTTCTTCTGCTGAAACAGTCATGAGGTCGTGCTGCTGCATATTTCTGAAGATCTCCCAGCCGAATATCTCATGGGCGATTCTGTAAAGGGAAAGCTCTCTTTTCTTGTTCACATCAACAGACAGCCATCTGTTATCCTGAAGAAGCAGCTGCCGCTCGGCATGGTTGAAGATGGCGAGTTGTGTTTTCAGGACTTCCCTTGCGGCCCTTTTTATACTATAGCGGTTGAAATCCCCATCGGCCAAAGCCTTCCTGACGACCCTATCGGCGCCTGCCTTCGTTTCTTCCGTGAGCATATCGAAAAATGCCTGACAGAGCGCCTTTCTCCTCTTATGAACGCGCAGCGCTAAAGAAAGGCTGTTGTCTGTGGAAGTCAGCATCCTGAAGAGCTTAAAGACAGGGGATGTCGATATGCCTTCAATTAGACATTCGGCCCGTAAGGTTAAAAAGTCTGTCTCCGGTATCCGGCTGATCATCATCCGATAAGAAGGAACGGGCTTCAAGACCCCGGCAGGGCTGCCTTCAGTCTTAAGGATAAGGTTAAGCGGCACATCTCCTTCAGAAGAGGAAAATATGAGCTGGGTCGTCCGGAATATCCCGATCGGCAGGGAGAAGGAGATATCGGCGTCATCATCCGGCGGTTCTTCGTATGAGTCATTCATATGAAAGATGTCGCTCGCCTCATTCCTGATCTGCCAGCCGCTCCTGTCTTTGATCAGGCTGAATGTGCCCGCATCAAGATCAAAGATATAAGCGCCTGAGATTCCTGATACTCCGATCTCTCTGTCTTCATGTGTGCAGAGCTTGCTGATTTTCACGTGTTCGGACCAGGCGTCAACCTCTGTGCATGTCCTGTACGTATTGACGTCATCGAACAGTAACCGTGTTTCTCCGCTTTCAGTCTCAAGAATAAACGGATGTTTGTTGCCGAAGCGATGAAGAAAATACTCAAAATTCCGCATTCTGCTCATATGCAGATAGGAGGGCACGGACAGCACAAACTGCCTCAGCTCAGAGGGACAGGTATGGGGGTATTGCCTTAACCGCTTGCCGTCAAGCCTGATATATATATCGTTTATATGTTTGCCTTTGTTGATGACTATGCAATATCCCCTGACATCAGAGGCAGGCTCTTCAGCCCTGCTGTTCTTCATGACAACATCAGCAGAGGGAAATGGCTTTTCATAGAGCTCTCTCAGGAGTCCTTCCCTGCGTACTTCATCGCTATTTACGAGCTTGAAGGCAGAAGGATCGAGCAGGTTCTTGATCGTGATGATGCCGCATATGACATGCCTGCAGTTTGAATAAAAAGACCATGAAGGGCAGGCACAACTGAAGGAAAGATGCCTGTCCTGAGCGCTTATTACGAGCTGATATGTCCTGGTCCCTTTTATCGTCGCAATAAGCCCGGACCGCTCAGATATCCATTCGAATTTGAGCAGTCTGCCCTGCCGGTAATAGTCAAAGCCACTTACGACATATTGCTTTGGGGCAATAGTAAAGATATCCCCAGGAGAGAATGCCTGCAGGAGACTGATCAGTTCTTCATTGGCTGAATGTGGCATCGGTTATTTTAGCAGAAGAGCCAAAAATGATTGCGGGGCTTCGCCCTGATATCGAACAGCGCGGATTTAAGCGCTCAGGAAGCCGCCCCTCTATCGTGATCTTCCATCTTCTGAGCGAGATTCTTCCAGTCGCAGGAAAGGAGGTTCCGGACCCTGGCATGGATCACCTTGTTTTTTATCGCTTTAATTCTGTCCTCATCCTTCGTGATGCCGTAAAAGGGGAGCATGATAAAATAAGCCTGATTGCTGAATTCCTCAAGAGGCGTAAGTACATCCTCCCTGCGGGTATGATACGCGTCTTCCCCTGCGCTACAGGGCCTTCCGAATACCACAAACAGCCTGCAGACACCAGGCCGCAGGGGATAGATAGCGCAGCCATTGTCTATCAGAAAGGGACAGGGGAGCTTGCCATCATGGCGTGTCAGCTGTGCCTTCAGAGTCTCTCGCAGAGGGCCGTTCAACCTTTCGATTGCGTACAAGTAGATGCCGGCAAGCTCCAGGGGAAAGACCGGAATATCGGTATTGGCCCGGCAGCAGTTGCCGCAGCCCTCCCTGCAGGCCACGGGACGGCTCCGCTTTCTTCTGGCCCTCTGTATAGCTAAGGCCGTGCCTTTATCGAAGACCGCGAGACCGTCGAGGAGCAGGGAAAGCCATGGATACCGGGCCTCATCTTCAGGAAAACGCAGGCGGGAATCAGTTGATATTTCGTATTTATTATGGGGTTTCTTCATCCTGTTATATTCAGTGCCTTGTCGGATTTTTCAGAGCAGCTCAGACAACCCTGAACCTTCTCAATCGCAGGGCGTTCGTTACAACCGTAACGGATGAAAAACCCATGGCGCCGGCTGCAAGCATAGGGTTCAGAAGTATGCCGAAAAAAGGGAAAAGAACTCCTGCTGCTACAGGGATAAGAATAACATTATAGGCAAAAGCCCAAAAGAGGTTCTGCTTTATATTCCTCATAACGGCCTTTGAAAGAGCTATTGCAGTTGACACTCCCCTGATATTGCCGGAGATCAGGGTAATATCCGAGGCCTCAATGGCCACGTCCGTGCCTGTGCCGATAGCGATACCCACATCGGACTGTGCAAGAGCCGGCGCGTCATTAATGCCGTCACCCACCATGGCCACCACCCTGCCTTCTGCCTGAAGTTTCCTGATCTCATCTGCCTTGTCCTGCGGAAGCACCTCGGCAAGCACCCTGTCTATGCCCGCCTGCCGTGCAATTGCCTCTCCCGTGCGCCTGTTATCGCCGGTTATCATCATGACCTCGACTCCGGCACTGTGAAGCTGCCTCACTACCTGCACAGATTCCTCTTTGAGCGTATCTGCTACAGCTATTATTCCTGCCGCAGACTGCCCCACGCTCACAAACACCGGCGTCTTCCCCTGCGCTGATAATGTGTCGGCATCGTTCATAAAAGAGCTGATATCAATGCCTTCGTCCAGCATGAGCTTCCGGTTGCCCAGACGGACAAGCTCCCCGCTGACCATCGCCCTGATGCCGTGACCTGCAATAGCCTGGAATTGCTCAGCGCCAGAGAACTCTATGCCCTTCTCCCGGGCCAGCCTGATGATCGATTCACCAAGCGAATGCTCTGAGCCTTTCTCAGCCGACGCTGCATACGCAAGGACTTCGTCTGCCTCGAATTCTCTTGAAACTATATCAGTCACCTCCGGTCGTCCCTTTGTGAGAGTGCCGGTTTTGTCAAAAATAACAACCTTAATCCTGTGCGCCTTTTCAAGAGCCTCACCGCTTCTGATCAGAATGCCGTTTTCCGCGCCCTTGCCCGTTCCAACCATGATGGAGGTAGGCGTGGCAAGGCCAAGCGAGCACGGACATGCGATGATCAGCACTGCAATAAAATTCAATACCGAATAGGTAAAAGCAGGCGCCGGACCGAAAATATTCCAGACAATAAAGGTTATCGCTGCGATGCCTAAAACCGAGGGCACAAAATAAGAGGCTATAACATCAGCAAGCCTCGCAATAGGAGGTTTTGAACCCTGGGCCGCCTGGACCATATCGATGATATTGGAAAGCATGGTTTCCCTGCCGACCTTCACAGCCTCGAACATAAAGGAGCCCGTCTTATTGAACGTGCCGCCGATAACAAGATCACCGACGCTCTTTTCCGCAGGGATCGATTCCCCGGTAACCATGGATTCATCCACAGAGGAATATCCCTCAGTGATTGTTCCGTCAACCGGTATCTTTTCGCCTGGCCGCACAACAATGATATCGCCGATCCCAACATCCTCAACCGGCATGTCCACCTCTGTACCGTCCTTTATTATTCTCGCTGTCTTTGCCTGAAGTCCGATCAGCTTCTTGATTGCCTCTGAGGTCTGTCCTTTGGCGCGGGCCTCGAAAAGCCTGCCCAGCAGGATCAGCACTATGATCGTGACAGACGTATCGAAATATACCTCTGCCGAGTATCCCCTGATCTCAAATATCCAGGGGAAAAAAGTTGCCGCCACACTATAGAAAAAGGCAGACAAGGTGCCGATCGCAATGAGTGTGTTCATATTCGTTGTCCTGCGACGGGCTGCGGCCAGGGCGCCCGCATAAAATTGCCTGCCTATCCAGAACTGCACGGGAACAGCAAGAGCCAGCTGCATCATGTGGTTGAGTTGTGCGGACATTTGGAGATCATGACCAAATAAATGGTTCCACTGCATAAGGACCATCACGGGCACGGCCAGGACAGCGCCGGTTATTACCTTTGTCCTGAGCTCCATATACGAGCGTTCCCGCTCACGCTGCTCTCTTTCTACAACATCCTCGCCCTTCTCAGGCTCGATAATTTCATATCCGGCATCCCTGATGACCTTTTTGAATTCCCTGACTCCGACCTGGGACGGAAAATAATCTATGGCAGCCTGCTCCGTCGCAAAATTTACAGAAACTGAAATCACGCCATACAGCCGGCCGAGGACCTGCTCAACAGCTGACACGCAGGCCGCGCAGCTCATGCCCTTTACCTGCAAAATTATGTGAGCTGCGGCAACACCGTATCCCTGATCAATGATCGCTTTGGCCAATTCACGTATTGTAATCCGAGAGGGATCATAGTCTACTGTAGCCTTTTCAGCGGCAAAATTGACCGCCGCGCCCGATACGCCACTCATGGCCGCCAGGGCATTCTGAACATGGCTCGCGCATGACGCACAGGACATGCCTGAAATAGGAATATCGATACGAATATTGCCTTGAGTCATTGACATTGTCACCATTTAATTCCTTTAAAGAAGTCGGCAAAGCAGAGCGGAATTTATCTGAAATTCTGATATGATAACTCCGGTCTTTTCACTGTGACGCTGACGCGTCACTCCTGCATGCAAAAAGCCTGAGATTTCCGTTGTAATCACCGACGGCCATTTCAAACATATCTCCTTTTATGATAACTGAAGGAGAGCTGTGATTGCTGACCTGGATATCACTCAGATAATTCTGACGGCTGAATACCGGGAAGCCTGTCCCGGAGTCAGCCGCAGTATAGACAAGCATTTTGCCGTCCTGTTGGCCTACAAACAGATAAATATTTTCTCTGTGTCTTATCAGGGCAGGAGACGCATACCTATTGACACTTACCTGAGAAAAAACATGTTCGATCTTTCTCCAATAAGGCGCGCCCCCATCGGCGTCTCCATGAGTATAGCCGGTTACATTGCCGTCAACATCCCCGATCACCAATTCCCATTCGCCGTCGCCATCAAGATCGAAAACCGCAGGAGAGGCATGCAGTATTTTTGATATACCTCTGAAAAAATTCTTTTGTTCCTTCCACTCCGGTTTCTCAATACTGCCTGTATTGAGAAACGCCCTGAGAGGCCCGTCCTGCTGCCCGGTAACGAGCAGATATTTACCCTTCCACATAGTCACAGTCCCCCTGGCAAACCCTGAAAGCTTAATACCATCAAAAAAAGCCGGTTTTTCAATCCATGGCAGCTCAGCCTCATCCGGCCTGAATTCAAATAACTTCAGATTGCCATTAATGTTGCCGGTGATCAGACATGACCTGCCCTCAATCTCTGCTGCTGATGGAGCACAGGCAGGGCCAGGCATAACCCTTCCGGAAAAAAACCTGCCAAGCTTTTCCCATTCCCTGAAATCCTTCCTGACGTTCCTGAAATAATGAATCCTGCCATTGCTGTCGGATACGACAAGGTCAGGCTGGGTTCCAGCGCTGTTCTGAAAAAAAGCCGGGGCTGAAAAACTTTCCATCCCAATTTTCAGAGGAATTTTCTGCCAGACGGCTTTGCCATTCCTCTGCCTCTCGAAAAGATTGAGTTCCCCCACGCTGTTGCCTACGATTATCACAAGCTTGTTTCCGCTTGAAAACGCAGCAGGCATACCGTACATGCCCACACTGACTCCCTTGAAATATCCGGGGTCTTTCCTGAAGGATATGCGTCCCCTGGTGGAATTATTTCTATAGAGATAAAGCCTGCCGACAGAACTGCCGACTATGAGGTCAGGCCTGGCATCTCCATCCACATCAAGCAATGCAGGAACTGCATCGTCACCCACGTCAATCCTCGGCATGTTTATCATCTTCCATACAGGCCGCGAATAAGTGCCGTTGTTCCTGTAAACCAATACCCGTCCTGATTCCGATGAGAATCCGCCGGAGCCGATGATAACCTCAGGAGCGCCGTCAAGATCAATATCCGCCATGGCAGGCGCGGAAAAAGCCCCGACTTCAATACCTGAGAAATAGTCATCGACCAAAGTCCATTTCAGGTCCATCCCCGACAGTTGCCATTTATACAGTCTTAATGTCCCGTCTTTGTTACCTGCAATAAGCTCCTGTTGCCCGTCATGATCCAGGTCGAAAAATGTGGCCTTGAAAAAAGGCAGCACCTCAATACCGCTGTTATTAAAAAATTCGCCCGTCCTTTCCCTGCAACTGAGAACCCGCTCATATTTTTCCGGTTTTTCCTGCAGTCCGGGTTTGTCAGTAGAAATGGGCAAATCAGGTTTAACAGGCAGAGGAGCTTCTTCGGTTTTTTTTGATGGAGGTTTTATTTCCTTCTGCGAGATACAGGCGGCAACAAGGGAGATAATAAAAAACAAGGCTATAATTTTCTTCATGGAATAAAAAAGGCCCCTGACCGTTTTTAGCCGGCCAGGAGCCTTCATAGGATTATTTTACAAGGACCTCAAAATGCACACGCCTGTTCTCTTTGGCCTCTTTCGAATTCTTGTTTTTTGGTGTAGGGACCTCAGGCATGGCAAGCCTGGTCTCTCCATAGCTGATGGTTGAAAGCCTGTCAGCTGAAACTCCTTCATTTACAAGATTCTCCTTAACTGCGTTCGCCCTTCTTTCGGCAAGGGCCATGTTATAGTCTTCACTGCCGTGAGCACAGGTATGCCCTTCGATCTGGACCCTGACCGTTGGGTTGTTCTTCAATGTCATAATGTCCTGCTTAAGGATCGCCTTTGCCTCATTGGTCAAAGTAGCCTTGTCAAAATCAAAATGAACATCTTCAAGAATGATCTTTACAGGTTCCATTTTAGGTTCCGGTCTGGGTTCCGGCTTTTGCTCAGGCTTCGGTTCAGGCTTAGGCTCCGGCTTGATCTCAGGCTTAGGCTCTGGTTTCGGTTCAGGCTTAGGCTCCGGCTTCGGTTCAGGCCTTGGCTCAGGAGCAGGCTTCGGAGTTTTGCCGCCAAAGGCGAATGTAAGACCTGCCGATGCCATCACATTCTGCATGTTGGTGATATAATCCCTTACATCGAACCTGAAGGCGATATTTTCGCTAATAGAATACTTGAAGCCAAGGCCGAAATTGCCGAGAAACGCTCCATAGGAATCATGTTGGTCTCCGGGATGGATGCGAGCATATCCAAGGCCTGCAGCAAAGTAAGGATTAAATGCCCTTTCTGGCGTAAAATGGTAGAGGGCATCAGCATGAAAAAAACGGGCACTGTCCTCGATATGATTGTACATGACCTCCATGCCGATATTTCTGGTGAAATTATAACCCAACCCAAGCGTATACGCGGCTCTTCTCCCAAAATCTCCCCTCTCGTCATGAGTATCGAAGATTTGCAGACCAATCATGGGGCTGACCTCGATGCTCCCCTCCCTGATCTCCGCCGAGGAGATAACAGGAATGACAAGTGCAATTGCAGCAATTAAATACAAAATAAATTTTTTCACCTTAGCACCCTCCTGAAAATTATTTTTAAATATGTTATACCCAAAAACCCCCTGTGTCAACGAGCCCACAGGAAGAAACGCGCCTGCCTTGTATGATAAAATAGATACAATTATGGCGATCATGCAGCCCTTACCAGAACAGGAAATACGGGAAGATTCAGAGTTGCAGCTGAGCAAACCACCTCTTTTTCATGTCTTCCTCCTCAACGATGACTATACCACCATGGACTTTGTCATCCATGTCCTTGAAGAGATATTCCATAAGCAGACTGTAGAGGCAACTCAGATCATGCTTCATGTCCATAAGAACGGAAAAGGGCTTGCCGGAACATTCACAAGGGAGATCGCAGAAACAAAAATGGATTATGTGCACAGGCTTGCCCGGGAACATGAATTCCCGCTCCTGTGCTTAATGGAGAAGGAATGATCAACAAAGGATTCGAACTCATCATAGAAGCAACCATCAAGGATGCCCGCTCTCAGCGGCATGAATATCTTACAGTGGAGCATATCCTCTACGCAGTGCTCCATGATGATTTCGGCGCTGAGATTATTAAAAACTGCGGCGGCAATGTCCCTGCGATAAAAAAAGCAGTTGAAAATTATTTCAGGGAGCATATCCATAAAATGCCGTCAAAGACTCCATCGTTCCCTCAACCGACAATCGGGTTTCAGAGTGTGCTTCAGCGCGCCCTCGCCCATGTGCATTCTTCCGGCAGGGAGGAGGCTGATGCAGGCGACGTCCTTTCAGCCATCTTTTTTGAAAAAGATTCCCAGGCTGTCCATATACTCAGCAAGGAGGGCATTCAACGGCTCGAGGTGCTTGAATATATTTCACACGGAATAGTCAGGACCTCAGAGGGCAGACCGGTCAATGAAGAGTTTGAAGATCAGCAACTGCATGAATCAGAGGAGCATCCTGCACCCGACCACCTGAAGCTTTATACTGTCAATCTTGTCGATAAGGCTGTGAGGAAGGATATTGACCCTCTAATAGGGCGTGAAGCTGAACTCGAAAGGATGATCCAGGTCCTAAGCAGAAGACGCAAGAACAACGTAGTCCTGGTCGGGGACCCCGGCGTAGGCAAGACCGCTATCGTTGAAGGGCTTGCATTGAATATACATAAGGCTTCAGTGCCTGAGGCCCTGAAAAACAGCCTGATATTTTCTCTCGATATGGGGGCGCTTCTGGCCGGGACAAAATATCGCGGCGATTTTGAGGCCCGGCTCAAGGCAACAATCGCGTCTCTTGAGCGGATCCCTGAGGCGATTCTTTTTATTGATGAGATACATACTGTTGTGGGTGCCGGCGCCACGAGCGGAGGCGCCATGGACGCTTCAAATATCCTCAAGCCCATGCTCAACTCAGGGAAGATGCGCTGCATCGGAGCCAGCACTTATGAAGAATACAAGAACTATTTTGAAAAAGACCGGGCCCTCTCCCGCCGCTTCCAGAAAATAGAAATACAGGAGCCTGGGATTGAAGACACAGTCCGCATCCTTGGGGGCTTGAAGTCGTATTATGAAGATTTCCATAGAGTCCGTTATACCGTGAGCGCTCTCAAAGCAGCAGTCGAACTTTCCGCAAAATTCATCAACGATAAATTCCTTCCTGACAAGGCAATAGATGTTATAGACGAGGCAGGCGCTGTTTCGAGGCTCTCAGGCAGGCCGGGAATTCAAACAGTCGGAACAGGAGAAATCGAGAAAGTCGTTGCAAAGATTGCAAAGATACCGCCGCAGACCGTATCTGCATCTGATATCAGAAGGCTCATGACCCTCGGACCCGAATTGAAAAAGATTGTATTCGGACAGGATGACGCAATAGGCTCCCTGGTTGCTTCCATCAAGAGGCTCCGCGCGGGAATGGGCAGCCCGGACCGGCCCATCGGGTCCTTTCTTTTCCTTGGGCCAACAGGCGTCGGCAAAACAGAGGCAGCGAAGCAGATGGCAGCAGTAATGGGTGTTAAATTTATCAGGTTCGATATGAGCGAGTATATGGAGAAGCATGCTGTCTCACGTCTCATCGGCGCTCCTCCAGGCTATGTCGGCTTTGACCAGGGCGGTCTGCTTACTGACGCGGTCCGAAAGCACCCTTATTCCGTTGTGCTTCTTGATGAGATCGAGAAAGCGCACCCTGACATTTTCAACATTCTTCTTCAGGTCATGGACTATGCAACCCTGACCGACAACACCGGCAGAAAGGCTGATTTCAGAAATATCATACTGATCATGACCTCGAATGCCGGAGCAAAAGATATGGTCAGACAGGTCATCGGCTTCGGCGACCGGTCGGCAGACAGTCATTTGAGGGGTAAACATGCAATTACCGACATCTTCAGTCCCGAGTTCAGAAACCGCATTGATGCTGTCATCACTTTTAAATCCCTATCCCCGGAAATCATGAAGAAAGTCGTAGACAAGTTTATGGCCGAGTTCCGTAATTCCCTGAAAAGAAAAAAGGTCCGAATCACGCTTTCCGATGAGGCGCTGGCCTGGATAGCCTCGGAGGGGCATGATCCTGCTTATGGCGCGCGCCCCCTCGGACGGCTGATGCAGGAGAAGATCAAGGACGTTCTTTCAGACGAGGTGCTTTTCGGCAGGCTCAGGAAAGGCGGCGCGGTTTTAATCGGACTGAAAGACGGCAGCCTCACATTCGAATATGAGAAACAGGTGCCGGATACGAGAGACCACAGGGTCCGGCAGTGATGCGGCCTTTATTTTTTCTTTTCATCCTGCCCCCCGGAACTCTGACAGCCGGCCTCTCTGCCAATGCCTGTTTTCCGTCTCTCTGACGCTGTCATATTCCCTTCGCCCCATCTTTCAGAAGAGGACGGACTGCTTGCAATAGGAGGGGACCTGAGCATAGAGAGAATTCTAAAAGCCTATTCCATGGGTATTTTCCCCTGGTACTCTAAAGGATCTCCCATTCTCTGGTGGTCACCTGACCCACGTCTTGTGCTCTTTCCTGATGAACTCAGGGTATCCAGGAGCCTCAGTCAGTGCATAAGAAAAGGCATATTCTCAGTAACGCTGAATACTGCTTTTGAAGAGGTAATCCACTCCTGCGCCGTTATACGACGCCAGGGACAGGCAGGCACATGGATCACAAAGAAAATGATTGATGCATATATCGGCCTCCATCACATAGGATACGCCCATTCAGTTGAGGCATGGCATGGCAACGTACTTGCCGGAGGTCTTTACGGCATAATCCTGGGCAGGATTTTTTTTGGCGAATCCATGTTCTCGAATATAAGCAATGCATCGAAGGTGGCCTTTGTCACTTTTGTGCGGCACCTGCAGCAGCAGGGCTTCAGACTGATTGACTGCCAGGTAAGCACAGAACATCTCAGGAATTTTGGTGCGAGAGAGATTTCCAGAAGCAGGTTTTTGCAGATATTGGACGAGTTTGGCAGCGCAACGCAGCATACGGACTTTTTACAAAGCCGTCATATTTGATAGATTCGAAATAGCAAAAATGAGACGGGTTTGTAAGAAGCTCCGGAGGCAAGGCGCGCAAGAAATGAGGAATGAGACGTACTGTTGGGTACGTCGCAGTGACGAGTTTGGCAGCGCAACGCAGCATACGGATTTT